>CAZKTK010000011.1:0-20629 GCA_964555535.1 uncultured Rhodospirillaceae bacterium | reverse complement strand
AGTTACCTATTATTAGCGGGTTTATCGCGTTGTTCCAAGGGTTTACCAAGTATCGCCAGCGTTGATCCGATTTGCAGGATTGGTAACTAATTGATATTACGATATTATTTAAGTGTTAATAGGTAACTGTCACCAATATTATGCCAGGTGACGGCGGGCGAGCGCGAGATCTCCGCGAACGCGCCGCAGCGTCTTCCCCCGCCTTGAGCCAAGTCTCCACCGCCGGCTTGACCCGACCCGCTTCCGTGAGGTGAAGGGTCAAGATCTCGGGTTGTCGGTCGACGAGATCCCGAAACCGGTCAATCAGGGTATCCGCAATGGCCCCGTGCACGGCGTGCCGCTTGCTCTTCAGCATCGATTCGTAGACGACGTCCTGCACCAGGGCGTGCTTGAAGGTGTAGCTGATCTCCGATGTTGAGCTGGTTGAGAAAATAAGCTCAGCATCAATAAGTTGTGCCAGCGATTCCTAAAGAGCAGTATCGTCGAGCGGTGAGATGGCGGCGAGCAGGACGTGAGAGAACTCACGGCCTAACTCGGCGTCTCGCCCACCGCAAGCTTTGGCACCGAGGCATCGCCCGCGCCCGTCTCGCCGACCACCACCGGGCCGGTGGCGATGCCGATGCGCACTGCCAAGCCCATGGCATTGACGGCCTCGACCTCAGTCGCCACCGATCCGTCGTTCGACGGGCCGGGCCTCGTCCTGGGCCCAATCTATCATCGAGCCGTCATAGAGGCGCGCCTGGTCGTTGCCGAGCAGCTCGTGGGCGACGAACCAGTCGAGCGACGCCATCTGGCCCGAATTGCAGAACGTGATCAGCGGCGCATCGGCCGAGAGCGCACTGTTCTGCGCCAAATTTGCCAGCATCTCGGCAGGCTGGAAACGGCCATCGGGCTTGGTCAACCAGGTGATGGGGATGTTCTCGGCGCCGGGCAGGGTGCCGGCCCGGGCCACGGCACGGTATTGGTTGACGCCGACATATTGGTCCGACATGCGGCTGTCGATCAGCACCGCATCGCCGGGCGCCGCCACATCGGCGGCCGCGGCGATCAGCTCGGTGCGGAGGGAAACCGTGTATTCGCTCAGCACCGGTGGAGTCATTTCACCCTTCTCGATGACGCCGCGGGCCGCGCGATAAATGGAAAAGCCGCCATCCAGTATCGATACGGCGTCATGGCCGGCGGCCTTGAAGGTCCAGTAAACGCGCGTGGCGAGCGTCATGGCGCCGGCGCTGCCGCCGGGGCCGACCACCACCACGTGGTCATCGTTGCTGACGCCGACGCCGCCGATCAACGCCGCAAGGGCGTCCGGCTCCGGAAGCATGCCGCCGACGCCATCGCGTTCGACCCGCCATTCGAGGCCGGCATAGGGCGCATGCACCGAACATGGCACCCGACCCCGCTCCAGCGTGCGCTCGCTTTCCCGCAAATCCAGCACTACGACGCCATCGTCGCAGGAATGTTCGCCAAGCCAGGCCGCATCCACCAAGGGCTGGGCGAAGGCTGGCGCTGTGATAGTCAGCAAGGGAAGAAGGACGAACGCTGCCAGACGGGACATAGGCGGGCTCCATTGTATGGGTCGGAATAGCGATTACCGTGGCCAAACCGTGGATTGGATCGGCAAACGCAGTAATATCATATTCCATTGGTATAAGCTGTTGCCGTGAGGGCTAACGGGGAGACGGGACATGGCGTCGGGACGGGTTGCCGTTGGCAGCGAGTTGGTCGAACAGGTCGTCGCATTGGGGCGCACGCGCAGCGAGGGCGAGCGCGCCGACACGATAGAGCAGTTTCTGCGGCAGTATTATCGCCGCGTGCCGCATGAGGATCTCAGCGGCCGCAGCATCGAGGATCTCCACTTCTCGGCTCTCGGCATGCTCAACTATCTCGGCCAGCGCGAGGCCGGGACGGACAAGCTGCGGGTCTACCAGCCCGACCTCGATGCCGATGGCTGGTCTTCCTCCCATACGGTCATCGATGTGATCAGCGACGACCGTCCCTTCCTGGTCGATTCCCTGAGCGCGGAGCTGAGCCGACAGGAAATTCCCGTGCATCTGGTCGTGCACCCCATCTGCTACACGACGCGCGATGCGAGCGGCGCCCTGAGCGGGCTGCATCCCCGCGGCAAGGCGCCGGACGGCGCGCTGACCGAGGCGGTGATCCGCATCGAAATCGCCCGCCGCGGCGACAGCGACGGTACCGAGGCGCTGGCGCAAAGTCTGCGCACGGTCCTGACAGAGGTTCGTCATACGGTCGATGACTGGAAGACGATGCTGACGACGCTGAATGAAGGCATCAACGAGCTCGAGGGCAGCGCGCCGCCGCCGCGCACCGAGCTTGACGAGACGCTCGCATTTCTGCGCTGGCTCGCCGATGACAATTTTACCTTTCTCGGTTATGGCCGCTACGACCTGACCCGCAGCAAGCAGGGTGGCCGTTTGCGTGCCGTGGCTGACAGCGCACTCGGGGTCGCGCGCAGCGGCAGCGTGCAAGAGGGGAATGCCGGGGGCCGCGGAGACCGCCTGCCGCCGGAAGTGATGGGCCATCTGGACGGTGCCTCGCTGCTCATGATCACCAAGAGCGCGCAGCGCGCGCGGGTGCATCGCCCGACCCACATGGACTCGATCGAGATCAAGCGGTACGGGCCAAAAGGCAAGGTCATCGGTGTCCATCGCTTTCTCGGGCTCTATACCTCGGCCGCCTACAACCAGTCGCCGACACGCATTCCCTTGTTGCGGCAAAAGGTCGCTATTGCCATTGCCCGTGCCGGTTTCTCGGCCGATGGCCACGACGGCAAGGCGCTATTGAACATTCTCGAGACCTATCCGCGCGACGAGCTGTTCCAGGTTTCGGACGACGAACTGCTGGAGACCAGCCTCGGCATTCTGCATTTGCATGAACGCCCGCGGCTGCGTCTGTTCAGCCGAAGGGACAGCTTCGAGTCCTATGTGTCCTGCCTGGTCTTCGTGCCCCGCGACGATTTCGATTCGCGTTTCCGGCGGAAGATTACCGATATCCTGGCCGAGGCGTTCGATGGCACCAGCCAGGCCTTCTACACCATGCTGGGTGACGACCCGCTGGCTCGGCTGCATGTCATTCTCAAGACGACGCCGGGCGCCATACCTGACATCGATTCCGCGACCATCGAGGCACGTCTGGTCGCCGCCCTGCGCGGCTGGGACGATAATCTGCACGACGCTTTGCTCGCGGCGCATGACGAGCACCGCGCGGCGGAGTTGGAGCGCACCTACGGCGCCGCTTTCCCGCCCGGCTATCGAGAGCGTTTCGCGGCCCGTGCCGCCGTGCTCGATATCGAGCGCATCGAGGAATCCTTGGCCGGCCATGGGTTCACGCTCAATCTCTACCGCCCGCCGGAGATGGCGGACGGCGGCGTACGTTTCAAGATCTACAATGCGGGCGAAGCGCTGGCATTGTCGGACGTGTTGCCGATGCTGGAGAATATGGGGCTGCGCGTGGTCGACGAGTTTCCCTATCGCATGGCCGCCGCGGACGGGCGCGAGAAAGTTTGGATTCACGATTTCGGCGTCATCGATCGCTCCGGCGCCGAGATCGACGTGGCGGAGACCAAGTCCCGCTTCCAGGATGCCTTTGCCCGCATCTGGCGGGGCGAGGTGGAGGACGACGGCTTCAATCAGCTGATCACCCGCGCCGGTCTCGGCTGGCGGCAGGTGGTGGTGCTGCGCGCCTATTGCAAATATCTGCGCCAGGCCAAGATCCCCTTCAGCCAGGCCTATATGGAGCAGACGCTGGCTTCCAACCCGGTTTTCGCGCGCTTGCTGATCGACCTGTTCGAGGCTCGCTTCGACCCGGATGCCGCCAATGCCAAGAAGGAAGCGAGCGTTGCGGAGGCAATCATCGCCGCCCTGGACGACGTCACCAGCCTCGACCAGGATCGCATCATCCGCCGCTTCCTCAATGCCATTGGCAGCACGATGCGGACCAATTTCTACCAAGAGGCAGAGGGCGGCGCGCCGCACCCGTATGTCTCCTTCAAGATCGATTCCTCGGCCATCGACGATCTGCCCTTGCCACGGCCGATGGTCGAGATCTTCGTCTACAGTGCGCGTATGGAAGGCGTGCATCTGCGCGGTGGCCGGGTCGCCCGCGGCGGCTTGCGCTGGTCGGACCGGCCGGAGGATTTCCGCACCGAGGTTCTCGGCCTGATGAAGGCGCAAATGGTCAAGAACGCGGTCATCGTTCCGGTCGGCGCCAAGGGTGGCTTTGTCGTCAAGCATCCGCCGCAGGGCGACCGCGAAGCCTGGATGAAGGAAGGCATTGCCTGCTATCAATCCCTCATCCGCGGCATGCTCGACATCACGGACAACCTGGTCGGGGACAAGCTGGTGCCGCCTGAGCGCGTGCTGCGCCACGACGATGACGATCCCTATCTGGTGGTCGCCGCCGACAAGGGCACGGCTACCTTCTCGGATATCGCGAACCAGGTCTCTATCGATTACGGCTTCTGGCTCGGCGATGCCTTCGCCAGCGGCGGATCGGCAGGCTACGACCACAAGAAGATGGGCATCACCGCCCGCGGCGCCTGGGAATCGGTCAAGCGCCATTTCAGCGAAATGGGCCTCGACACCCAAAGCCAGGCCTTCACCGTGGCGGGCGTGGGCGACATGTCGGGCGACGTGTTCGGCAACGGCATGCTGCTGTCGCCGCATATCCGCCTGCGCGCGGCCTTCAACCATCTGCACATATTTCTCGATCCGGAACCGGATGCGACGCTGTCGTTCGAGGAGCGCAAGCGCCTGTTCGCCCTGCCAAGGTCGAGCTGGAACGACTATGACGAAACCCTGATCTCCGCCGGCGGCGGTATTTTCGACCGCAGCGCGAAATCCATCACCTTGAGCGATGCGGCACA
Source organism: uncultured Rhodospirillaceae bacterium (assembly GCA_964555535.1). Taxonomy (GTDB): domain Bacteria; phylum Pseudomonadota; class Alphaproteobacteria; order UBA7887; family UBA7887; genus UBA7887. Next base: position 15,744 of record CAZKTK010000011.1, on the reverse strand, counting down.
AGCGATGCTGGGCGTGGACGATGCCACCATGACCCCCAACGAATTGATATCGGTGATCCTTTGTGCGCCGGTCGATTTGCTGTGGAACGGTGGCATCGGCACCTATGTCAAGGCCGCTGGCGAGACCGATACGGATGTCGGCGACCGCGCCAACGACGCCGTGCGCATCGATGCCTCGCAGCTGCGCTGCAAGGTGGTGGGCGAAGGCGGCAATCTCGGCCTCACCCAGCGTGCCCGTATCGAGGCATCGCGTCTCGGTATTCGCATCAACAGCGATGCCATCGACAATTCCGCCGGTGTCGACTGCTCCGATCACGAGGTTAACATCAAGGTGTTGCTCAGCGACGTCGAGGCGGACGGCGAGATGACGCGCAAGCAGCGCGACAAACTGCTGGTCCGCATGACGGACGATGTCTCCGATGCCTGTTTGACGGACAACTATCTGCAGACCCTCGGCATCAGTGTTATCGAATCTCTCGGCGGCGGCCGTCTCGACCTGCAGCAGCGCATGATGCAAACCCTCGAGCGCGAGGGTCAGCTCGATCGCGAGGTGGAGTTCCTGCCCTCCGACGAGGCGATAGAGGAAATGCGCAATGCCGGCACCGGGCTGTCGCAACCGGAGATATCGGTGCTTTATGCCTATGCCAAGATCGCGCTCTATGGCGATCTGCTCGATTCGGACCTGCCGGACGACCGCTATCTGCAAAGCGAGCTCGACCTCTACTTCCCGCAAGTCTTGGCGAAGAAGTATGCCAAAAACATCCGCCGCCACCGCCTGCGCCGGGAGATCATTGCCACGCGGCTGTCCAACAGCATGGTCAACCGGGCCAGCATGGTCTTCGCCCTGATGGCGCGCGAGGAGACCGGCCGCGGCCTCTCCGATGTTGCACGCGCCTATGTGGTGGCGCGCGACATGCTGGGCCTGCGCGGCCTCTGGGCCGAGATCGAGGCTCTCGACAACAAGGTGCCGGCGGCGGTGCAGATCGAGATGATCGTCGCCCTGCGCCGGCTGATGGAGCACATCGTGCTGTGGCTGCTGCGCAATCTGCCGCAGCCGCTCGACTGCGGCGAGACGGTTGACCGCTTCCGCGACGGTGTTGCGGCCGTCTTCGCGGCGCTTGACGACGTGCTGCCCGAGGATCGTGCCGGCAACGTCGCCAAGCGCGTGGCGGAGTTGGAGGCCCAGCGCGTTCCCGATAGCCTGGCCCGCATGATCGCCAGCGTCGAGCCGCTCTATTCCGCCTGCAATATCGTCGAGGCGGCCCATCGCGGCGACTTGCCGGTGGCGGATGCCGCGCGGCTCTATTTCCGGGTCGGCCGCCGCCTTGGCCTGGAATGGCTGCGCGGGCGCGCCCGCATGTTGGATGCCACCAGCCACTACCAGCGCCAGGCCGTGGACGCCATCGTGGACGATCTCTACGGCCAGCAGACCGCCCTTACCATGCGCGTGGTGGAGAGCGCCGGGGCCGCCGAGGCCGCGGTCGAGAACTGGGCGACGGACAACGAGATGATCATGGCGCGCAACGCCCAGCTGCTCTCGGACCTGCGCGCCCAGCCCGGTTTCGATCTTGCCATGCTTGCCGTCGCCAACCGCCAGATGCGCGACCTGATCACCGGCTGACGACGTGACGGACGTGGCAGCGACCAAGCCCCGCTCGCGCTTCGCGGTCCCCGCCTGGTGCCTGTTCGACTGGGCCAACTCGCCGTTCCCGACGGTCGTCGTCACTTTCATATTCGGCACCTACTTCCAGAAGGCGATCATCGGCGACGAAGTCCAGGCGACCCACTTGTGGGGCCTTGCCATCTCGGTCAGCGCCCTTGCCGTGGCTGTGTTCGGACCGATCCTCGGTGCCACGGTGGACGCCGGCATGCGGCGAAAGCCGTGGCTTCTCGCCGCCACCGTCCTGACCATCGTGGCGGGCGGGGGCCTCTGGTTCGCGACACCTGACGAGAGCTCGATCTGGCTGGTGCTGCTGCTCGTGGCGCTGAGCAATTTCGGCTTCGAGCTCGGCATGGTGTTCTACAACGCCATGCTGCCGGAGCTGGCGCCGCGCAGCCATATCGGGCGCATCTCGGGCTGGGCCTGGGGACTAGGCTATGCGGGCGGGCTCGCCTGTCTGGTATTGGCGCTATTCGCCTTGGTCCGCGCCGAGCCGCCGCCCTTCGGTCTCGACACGGCAATGGCGGAGGAAATCCGTGCCGTGGCACCGCTCGTGGTTCTCTGGCTGGTCCTGTTCGGATGGCCGCTTTTCGTCTTCACGCCGGAAACCCACGGCGATCATCTGAAATTCGGCCAGGCGTTGCGCAAGGGCATTGCAGCGCTTGGCGCCACCTTCCGCAATATTCGCGGCTACGCCAATATCGCGCGCTTTCTCATCGCCCGCATGTTCTATATCGACGGCCTCAACACGCTCTTCGCTTTCGGCGGGGTCTACGCGGCCGGCAGCTTCGGCATGGACTTCGAGGAGGTTCTGATCTTCGCCATCGCCCTCAATGTGACTGCAGGGATCGGCGCTTTCCTGTTCGCCTGGGTCGACGACTGGATCGGCGCCAAGCCCACACTGGTCATATCGCTCGTTGCGTTGATAGCGTCGGGCGCGGCGATTCTCCTGGTCGAGGACAAGCTATGGTTCTGGGTTCTCGGCCTGGTCATCGGCATCTTCATGGGCCCCACGCAATCCTCAAGCCGCTCGATGATGGCGCGCCTCGCGCCGCCGCATATGATGACGGAGATGTTCGGCCTCTTCGCGCTTTCCGGAAAGGCGACGGCGTTTCTCGGGCCCCTGCTGGTCGGCATGCTGACACTAGCCGCCGACAGCCAGCGCGTCGGCATGAGCGTGATTCTCGGTTTCTTCATCCTCGGTCTTCTGCTCCTATTCACCGTGCGCGAGCCGCGGGAAGAATCCGCTTAGGGAGGCAACAATGAAAATCAAGGACGTCAAGACCTTCGTCGTCGGCAATCCGCCGCCCCACCATGGCGGGCCGTTCTGGGTCTTCGTGACACTCACCACCGATAACGGCATCAAGGGCGTGGGCGAGGTCTACGGTGTGCCCTTCGACCCCCACGTGGCGGCGAGGATGACCGAGGACGTGGCGGCGCAGCACATCGTCGGCGCCGATCCGTTCCAGATCGAGAAGCTCTGGCGCATCATGTATTCGCGCGGCTATCTGCAGCGCCCCGACGCCTCGCTCATGGGCGTGATGAGCGGCATCGAGATGGCGCTCTGGGACATCATCGGCAAGGCCCTTGGCCAGCCGGTCTACAATCTGCTCGGCGGGCGCACGCAGGATACCCTGCGCTCCTATACCTATCTCTATGCCGACCCTGACGCCAGCCCCGACGATCCCATGGCGCTGACCGACGTGCACAACAATGCCGAGGCCGCTGCAGCGCGCGCCAAGCACTATGTCTCGCTCGGTTTCACGGCCGTCAAGTATGACCCCATCATGCCCATGTCGGCCTTCGATCCGCGCGAGCTGTCGGTCGAAACGTTGGACAACGCCGAGGCCGTGACCGCCGCCTTGCGCGATGCCGTCGGCAGCGGCGTCGATCTCTTGTTCGGCACCCACGGCCAATGCACCACGGCGTCGGCCATCCGCTTGGCCCAGCGCATCGAGCCCTACGAGCCGTTGTGGTTCGAGGAGCCCGTGCCGCCGGAGAACACTGACGAGATGGCGCGGGTCTGCCACTCCACCAGCGTGCCCGTGGCCACCGGCGAGCGGCTGACCACCAAATACGAGTTCGCGCAGCTGCTGGGCCGCCAGGCAGCGTCGATTTTACAGCCGGCACTGGGCCGCGTTGGCGGCATTCTCGAAGCCAAGAAGATCGCCGGCATGGCGGAAGCCCACTACGTGCGCATGGCACCGCATCTCTATTGCGGGCCGGTCGAGGCGGCGGCCAATATCCAGGTCGCGGCCTGCTCTCCAAACTTCCTCATCCAGGAGAGCATCGAGCGCTTCGATGGGTTCTACGGCGAGATTCTGGAAAAGCCCATTCAGTGGGAGAACGGCCGTATCGTGCTGTCCGACGAGCCGGGCCTCGGCGTGGTGCTGAACGAAGCGGTGGCCGAGGCGCATCCTTACGACGGCGGCCTGTTCCCGCCGATGGCGGACAGGCCACTCTAGCGATGCAGACGGTCTACGAAGCGGTGGGTGTGGCGGCAGAGCGCTGGCCCGACAACGGCATGGTCTGCGCCCCGCCCATGACCGGGCGGCCCTATCACCCGGACGGCATCGAGATCACCTACGGCTCGGCCTGGGGCGAGATCGAGCGCCTGCGCGAGGCGTATGCCGCCGCCGGCTGGGGCCATGGCCACCGCATGGCCTTGCTGCTGGAGCAGCGGCCGGAATTCTTCCACCACTTCCTGGCGCTGAATGCGCTCGGCTGCGCCATCGTGCCGATCAGTCCCGACTATCGCCACGACGAGCTGCAATACCTGCTCAGCCATTCCGAAGCTCACGCCGCGCTGGCGATTGCAGACCGTGTTGCCGACCTTGAGGCGGCCGGGTCAGTTGCCGTGGCATCGTTCGATGATTTCACGGCGCCGGCCGCACCCTGCCCGCCGCCCCGCGCAGGGGCGCCCGGGCGTGAGAGCGTCTGCGCCATCATGTACACCTCGGGCACCACGGGGCGGCCCAAGGGGTGCATTCTCAACAACGGCTATTACCTCAACGCCGGTGCCTGGTATGTCGCGCTCGGCGCGCGCGCGGCCTTGCGCGAGGGCGACCGGTTGCTCAATCCGCTGCCCCTGTTCCACATGAACTCCCAGGCCGTCTCGGCGACGGCGATGTTCCTGGTCGGCGGCTGCCTGATCCTGCCGGACCGCTTCCACCCGAAGACCTGGTGGCGGGACGTGGTGGCGACGCGGGCGACCGTCATTCACTATCTCGGCGTCGTGCCGCCGCTGCTGATGAACCTGGATGCAGCGCCGGAGGACGCGACGCATCAGGTGCGCTTCGGCATCGGCGCCGGCATCGAGCCGGAGCTGCACGGGCCGTTCGAGGAACGCTTCGGCTTTCCCCTCGTCGAGGTCTGGGGCATGACCGAGACGGGGCGCATCTATGCCGACTGCCACGAGCCGCGGCGCATCGACACCCGCGCCTTCGGCAAACCCCTGCCGGGGCTCGAGGCGCGGGTGGTCGATGACGACGGCAAGGATGCCGAACAGGGTGAGCTGCTGGTGCGCCATACGGCGGATGACCCGCGCAAGGATTTCTTCGCCGGCTATCTGAAGGACGAGGCGGCGACGGAAGAGGCCTGGGAGGGTGGCTGGTTCCACACCGGCGACACGGTGCGCCAGGGCGAGGACGGCATGCTCTATTTCGTCGACCGCAAGAAGAACATCATCCGGCGGTCTGGCGAGAACATCGCCGCGGCCGAGATCGAGGCGTGTTTGCAGGCCAACGACGCGGTGGCCCAGGTCGCCGTCGTCGCCGTGGCGGACGCCCTGCGTGACGAAGAGGTCATGGCCTGCATCGTGCCCATGCCCGGCAACGCGCCCGACACGAACCTCGCCGAGCAACTGTTCGCCTGGTGCGACGCGCGCCTGGCCTATTACAAGGCGCCGGGCTGGGTCGCCTTCCGCGACAGCCTGCCGACCACGGGTACCCAGAAGGTGCAGAAGACCCAGCTGTTCGAGGACGGTGCCGAGCCCACCGCCGGCGCCATCGATCTGCGGGAACGCAAAAGGAAGAAGCGATGACCCTGGAAGTGTTCTTCGACTGCTCGAGCCCCTGGACCTATCTTGGCTTCGAGAGCGTGCAGAGCCTCGATGTGGCGATCACCTGGAAGCCGATCCTGGTCGGCGGCGTGTTCAACTCGGTCAACCCAAGCGTCTACGAGATGCGCGCGAACCCGGTGCCGGCCAAGTGGGACTACATGGGCAAGGATCTGCAGGATTGGGCGCGTTATGCCGGCCTTACCATCGTCTTTCCGCCGACGGTCTTCCCGGTGAACAGCGTCAAGGCCATGCGCGGTTGCCTGGTCGCTGTCGAACAGGACAAGCTCGTAGCCTTCGCCCGCGCCGCCTTCCAGGCCTATTGGAGCCGCGACGAGGACATCTCGCAGGACGACGTTGTGCGAGGCATTTGCACCGCGGCCGGCATGGACGCCGACCGGCTGATGCAGGAGATCGCGCGCCCCGACATCAAGGCCGCCTTGCGCGACAACACCGAAGAGCTGATCCAGCGCGGCGGCTTCGGCTCCCCCACCTTCTTCGTCAACGGCGACGACATGTATTTCGGCAACGACCGCATGCCGCTGATCGAGCGGGCGTTGGGGGTGGGGTGAGTTGGCGCCGGCCGCGCCCGATCGGGGCCCGTCATCAGCGCCGAGGCGCAGGCATACGCGCATCACGCAGAGCCCACCAACGCGCCTTGCATCGCCAAATCCCCATAGACCCGAAAAACCCCGCCACCCCGCGTAATCGCCCCGCGGCTTCCTCCCCTGAGGCTTCTCCTACGCCTACCGCCCCGGGCCAAGCGCAGCAACGCCAGCGCACCGGCAGGCGTCCGAGAGCCCTTCTTCACAGAGCCGGGCGTTCGGCGGCTCTTCCCAGCACCATTGAATGACGTATAGAATGCCGCCTGGGGTGAGAGATGACCGAAGAGTTATCGAAACCAGGGGATGGGGCAGCTGTCGGTGCAAAGGGAGATCGCCGGCAAGTCACCGTGCTCTTCGCCGATCTGGTGGGCTACACGCCGCTAGCCGAGAAGCTCGGCGAGGAAGCCCTTTTCGAGGTGATGCGGCCGATCACCGAGAGCATGATTGGCTGCGTCACTGACCTCGACGGTACCGTCCAGGACCTCACAGGCGACGGATTGATGGCGGTGTTCGGGGCGCCGCGCGCGCTGGAGGACGCGCCCGTGCGCGCCTGTCGCGCCGCGCTCGCCATTCGCGAAACCATAGCCGCGCTCGGCCAGGAGCTGGAAGCACAGCGCGGCGTGCGCCCGCAGGTGCGCGTCGGCGTGCACACGGGCGACGTGGTGCTGGGACGGCTCGAAAGCCATTCCGGTGAGGCCTTCCGCGCCGTCGGCGATACGGTCAATGTCGCCTCGCGCCTGGAATCTGCAGCACCCTCTGACGGCATTCTGATCAGCGCGGCGACCGAGGCGCAAGTCAGCGGGTTCGTCGACAGCGCGCCGGCCGGGGCGCAGCAGCTCAAGGGCCGGTCGGAAGCGATCGAAACATTTCTGCTGACGGGCCTCAAGGCTGGTGTCGACCGTTTCAGCGCGCGCGCCGCGACGGGGCTCACGCCCTGGGTGGGCCGCGAGGATCAGGCCGAGGCGCTGCAGGCGGCATGGCGGCGCGCCAAGGCCGGCGAAATTGTCATCGCGGCGATCAGTGGCGAGGCCGGCATCGGCAAGTCGCGCCTGTTGCGCGAGTTTTGCGAGCGCGCCGCCGGCGAGGACGATGCAGTGGTCCTGCAAGGCCATTGCGCAGCGGACGGCGCGACGACGCCGTTCCTGCCTTTCATCGAGGTGGTGCGGCGCTCTTTCCGCATTGGCAACGCCAATGATGCCGAGACCATTAATGCCCGCCTCGGCGAAGGCCTCGCCGCGCTCGGGCTCGACGACGGCGACACGGAAGCCTACCTCGCCAACCTGATCAGCGGCAGCCGCGACGCCCGCCTCGAAGGCATCGAAGGCGAACGGCTCGGCCACGGCACACTCGCCGCATTGAAGGAGAGCCTTGCCGCACGCAGCCGCATGTCGCCGACGGTGCTGGTGGTCGAGGACCTGCACTGGATCGATCGGCAAACGGAGATGATGCTGGATTGGCTGGCGGAGCAGGCCGAAACGTTTCCTCTCCTCGTTCTGGTGACGTTCCGCCCGAGCTACGAGGCCGACTGGTCCAGCAGCGAGCGGGCGAGCCCGCTGCCGCTGCAGGCGCTCGACGGCAAGGCCATGACCGCGCTGTTCAAGGCGCGGCTCGGCGTCGACGACATGGCGCCCGAGCTGGCGCGCTCGCTGATCGAGCGCGCCGGCGGCAATCCTCTGTTCGGCGAGGAGCTGGCGAGCTATGTGAGCCAGGGCGAGCGAATCACGGTGGCGGACGGCGAGGCAAGCCTGGCAGCGGACGGCGCACTCGGCGTGCCCGATACCCTCGCCAACGTGTTGCTCGACCGCGTGGACAGGTTGGATGCCGATGCTCGCCGGGTACTGAGCGTGGCATCGGTGATCGGGCGTAGTTTCGATGCCGGCACGATCACAGCCGTCGCTGGCATGGCACAGGACTTATCGCGACATCTCGACACTTTGGTGAAGCAGGAGATCGTCTTCCGCCTAAGACGCAAGGGCGACCACTACCAATTCAAGCATGCCTTGATTCAAGATGCCGTGTATGGGCGGCTGCTGAGCGATGAGCGGAAGAGGCTGCACCTCGCTATTGCTGAGGCTTTGGAGACGGCACACAGCGGCTCCGAAAGGGACGTCGCCGACGTGCTCGTGCATCATTTTCGAGAATGCGATGCTGTCGAGAAGACTATCCGGTATTTGATTTTGGCGGGGCAGAAGAGTCTGGATGTCTATGCAATTGATGCCGCACGCGACCGATTCGAAGAATCGTTGAACCTTACCGAAGATGATCCGGGATTGCTCTCCAACGAAGAAACGGCAGAACTGGTTTTGGTGAATATCAGAATGAGTTTGTTGAATGGCGATGTCGCCAAAGGGCAGCATCTATGCGAAAAGTACGAAGCATTGATCGACGCCGTCTTCGACGATGGCAGGAAGGCATATTTCTATAGTTTATCGAGTTTTTGCCTAGGAAATATTGGCGACTCCAAAAAATGTCAGGAGGCGGCCAGCAAGGCGCTGGCACTGGCCAAATCATCTGATGACGAATACGCCCTGGGCCATGTCCTGATGACAACCGCATGGATCAAGATGTTCTTCGTGAATTCGGATCGAGACACTTATGCAATGATATTGGAGGAGGCGAGCTCAGCCTGTGAGATCGGGCGGCGACGCAATGACGATTTTCTCGCCAGTTTCGCAATTTATGCGAATGCCGGCACGGCGCTGGTTTACGGTGATCCGGGGGAGTGTCGTAGGCAGGCTGACATCCTCTTGGAGCTTGCGCAGGCGGATGGAAATCTCATGGCCAGACAGACGGGATTGGTGTCACATGCCTGGGTATCTATTTTTGACCAGGATCCGCAGAGTGCGCTGAATATGGCTCGTGAAGCGTCTTCATTATCGATGACGCCCATGATCAAGATCCCGGTTCGTGCGCTGGAGGCCGCGGCGCTGATAAACACAGGAGATATCTCTGACGGGTTCGCCAAGTTGACGAAGACGTACGATGAGCTGTTGGAAAAGCAGCTGAGAACGCAGATGTGGCTGCTCAACCCGACCTATGGTCTCGCGATATTTCTCAACGGTGACTTCTCGGCCGGCACGCGATGGATCGTAGAAAAGGAGTCCGAGTGGCGCGAACTTGGATTTCAGGCCACAGGCAGTGGTCTGTACTATCTCACGCTTGGCGAGATCTATCTGAACGTCGCTTTGTCCGACGAGAAGCCTCCTCTCAGCGTCATGCTGCGCAACTGGTGGTTTCTTATGACGACACTTCCGAGGGCCAAATCGCTCGCAACGAAGTATTTCGAGCAAGCTGTGGCGATCTGGCGTGCTTATCCAGCACCGTCTCTTCTGGCGTGGGCCTTGTGCGGCCTGGCGGAAATCGCGGCATCCCGGCGCAACAAGAATGAAGCGCAGGAGCTTTGTGGGGAAGCCATTGAGCTTGCGGAATCGGTGAACGCCAACGCCACCGCAGAACGCGCACGAAAGACGCTCGCTGAGCTTTGATGGATGCGGGACAGCACAGCAATTATCAACTGACATCTGAGGCGCATGGAACAATCAGAGAAGGTCGTAAAGGGTTCATGGCCTGGCGAATCAAATGAGCGCGGATCGGGTCCGGGTTCGGAGCAACAGCGGTCAAGGATCGTGATCGTGGCCCGATGTGCCTCCGAGCCTCCCCGTTCTCGGGGAAACCCTTTTTATGGGCTTCATAGCCAAGACCGGTCACGGCGGCGCCGGTGAGGCGCCCGCCGAACCACGCCGCTCAATCAGAGGTCACCGTCTCTTCGGGCTTTGAAATGCCGGCCTTGTAGACACCGTCGAAATAGATATCGAATTGCGGTGACAGCTCACCTATTTCCGGAGCCGCAAGCCGATATGAGTAAGCTGTCACCATATATGAAAGGCCGGGTTCAGCCTGGCGGTCTATACGCAACAGCCCCTATTCCGCCGCCACCGCGCGCTTGGTCGGATCGCGATAGACGGCTAACAAATCCGCCTCAATCGTCCTGACCGCTTCATCGGCGGCTTGCTTGACGTGGCCGTAGCCGCGGACCTCGCTCGGCAGGGAGGCGATCTCCACCGCCAGGGCGTGGCTCTCAGGCGTCAAGCCATCGAGCAATACCACCACCGTCGCTTCGTACTCGCCGATGGCGGCGCGTTCGCGGCGGCGCTCGGCGGTGTGGCCGAAGGGGTCGAAGGGGGTGCCGCGCAGGCCCTTGAGCTTGGCCAGGAGGCGGAAGGCGGTCTGCATCCAGGGGCCGAAGGTGAGCTTGCGCGGGCGGCCCGTGTCGGTGTCGCGCGAGGCGAGGAGCGGCGGGGCGAGGTGGAAGGCCAGGCTGTAATTGCCTTCGAAGGCCTCGCGCAGGCGGGCGTGGAAGGCGGGGTCGCTATGCAGGCGCGCGACCTCGTATTCGTCCTTGTAGGCCATCAGCCGATACGCATTGCGCGCCACCGCGTCCGCCAGACCACTCATGCCCGGCGCCTTTTGCGCCTCGGCCGTGCGGACCTTCTCGACCAGGGCGGCGTGGCGGTCGGCGAGCGCATCATTCTGATAGGCCGTCAGCTCGGCATGCCAATCCGGGTTGGGTTCGGGCGCATCCTCGACCAATGCCGCCACGGCATCCGGGTCGAGCGCCAGGCGGCGGCCCCAGGCGAAGGCGTCGCGGTTCATCTTCACGGCGACCCCGTTCAATTCGATTGCCTGCTGGATGGCATCTGCGCCCACGGGCAGCAGGCCCATCTGGTAGGCGACGCCGAGCAGCATCAGGTTGCTGCCTATGGAATCGCCGAGCAGGCGCGTCGCCAGGCGCGAGACGTCTTGGAAGACCACGTTGTCGCCCGCCGCCTCGCCGATGCGCGCGGCCAGGGTTTCGGCGGGAAAGGCGAGGTCCGGATTGCGCGTGAACTCGCCGGTGATCTGTTCGTGGGTGTTGACCAGCACGTGGGTCTTGCCGGGTGCCATGACCGAGAGCGCCAGGGCATCGCCTGTCACCAGGCTGTCGCAGCCCAGCACGAGGTCGGCAGCGCCGGCATTGAGGCGCACGGCGCGGATGGCCTCGGGGCTTGAGGCGATACGGATGTGGCTGGTCACGGCGCCGCCCTTCTGGGCCATGCCGAACTGGTCGACGGTGGAGAACGCCTTGCCCTCGATATGGGCGCCCATGGTGAGGATGGCGCCGATGGTGACCACGCCCGTGCCGCCCACACCGGCGACGAGCAGGTTGAAGGGCCGGTCGTCTGCCAGCGTGGCCAATGCGGGCTCCGGCAGATCACCTGGCGCCACCGCCATGGCCGCCGCGCGCCGGGGGCGCCCGCCGATGACGCTGACGAAGCTCGGGCAGAAACCCTCGGCGCAGGAATAGTCCTTGTTGCAGGCGGACTGGTCGATGCGCCGCTTGCGCCCGAAGGCGGTGTCGTGGGGCAGGACGGACATGCAGTTGGACTTGGCGTTGCAGTCGCCGCAGCCCTCGCAGACGCGGCTATTGATGAACACCCGCCGCGAGGGATCCGCCATGCGCCCGCGCTTGCGCCGGCGCCGCTTCTCCGCCGCGCAGGTCTGGTCGTAGATCAGCACGCTGACGCCGCCGATCTCGCGCAAGTCGCGCTGCACTTTGTCCAGGGAGCGGCGGTGCTCGATGCGTGTGCCGGCGGGAAACTCGGTACCGATGGGGTATTTGTCCGGCTCGTCGCTGACCAGGACGATGCGGCTCACGCCTTCCGCCGCCACTTGTCTTGCGATCCCGGCGGGGGTCAGCGGGCCGTCCACGGGCTGGCCGCCCGTCATGGCGACCGCGTCGTTGAATAGGATCTTGAAGGTGATGTTGACCCCGGCCGCGACACAGGCGCGGATGGCCAGGTGGCCGGAATGGTAATAGGTGCCGTCGCCGAGGTTCTGGAAGACGTGGTCGGTCTCGACGAAAGGCGCCTGGCCGACCCAGGTCAGGCCCTCGCCGCCCATATGGCAATGGGTGATGACGCCGCGCTCCATGTAGGTCGACATGTAGTGACAGCCCACCCCGCCATGGGCGCGGCTGCCGTCGGGCACGCGGGTCGAGGTGTTGTGGGGACAGCCCGAGCAGAAATAGGGCCGCCGGGTCAATGACAGGCGCTCGCGGCGCTCGGTCGCCTCGGCGCGGGCATCGAGAAAAGCGAGCCGCGCATCGATGCGCTCGCTGGTGTGGAAGTGGGCGATGCGCCGTGCCAGGGCGCGGGTCACGTCCTCCGGCGTGTATTCGGGGAAAGCGGGCAGCAGGGGTGCGCCGGTCTCGTCGTCGCGCCCGACCACGCGTGGGCGCTCACTGTCGGGAAGCGCGTAGAGCGCGTCCTTGAGCTGGCTTTCGACCAGCCGGTGTTTTTCTTCTACCACCAGCACTTCCTCGAGGCCCGATGCAAAGGTGCGCAGGCCATCCGCATCGGCGGGGTAGGGCATGTCGAGCTTGAGCACGGTAAGGCCGAGCGCTGCCGCCTCGTCGTCGCCGAGACCGAGCTCAAACAGCGCCTGGCGCACATCGGTCCAGGCCTTGCCGGTTGCGATAATGCCATAGCGCAGGCGCTCGCTTGTCAGTGTTACCGGGTTGAGGCTGTTGGCGCGGGCGAAAGCGAGGGCGGCATCGGCCTTGTAGGCACGCTGGCGCGGCTCTTGGTTCAGCCAGCTGTCGGGAATGCGCAGATTGAGGCCGTCCGCCGGCAAGGCGTGGTCGCCCGGTAAAACGATGGCGGGACGTGCCGCATCGGCGTCAATCACCGCTGCGGCATCCACCGTGTCGGGGATCAGCTTGAAGCCGACCCAGCCGCCGGAATAGCGCGACATGGCCCAGCCGAGCAGGGCATGGTCGATGATCTCCTGCACATTGGCGGGATAGAGCACGGGCATGAGCATGTCGGCGAACAGGGTCTCGTGCGCCGCCGCCGCATCCGTCGACGACAGGGGATGGTCATCGCCGACCACCGCCAGCACGCCGCCATGGGCGGCGCTGCCGGCAAGATGGGCATGGCGGATGGCATCGACGCTGCGGTCGAGCCCCGGGCCCTTGCCGTACCACATGGCGAAAACGCCGTCGCAGGTGGCATCGCCGAAGGCGCCGATCTGCTGGGTGCCCCAGATCGCGGTGGCCGCGAGGTCCTCGTTGATGGCCGGCCAGAACTGGATGCCGGCATCGGGCAGCAGGGCATTGGCGGCCCACAGCTCCTTGTCCAGATTGTGCATGGGCGAGCCGCGATAGCCGGAGATGAAGCCCTTGGTCTTCAATCCCGCTGCCTGGTCCCGGCGGCGCTGCAACATGGTCGCGCGCACTAGCGCCTGGCTGCCGGTGATGGAGATGCGGCCATCCAGGCATCGATATTTGTCGTCGAGCGAGACCGACACGGCACAACCTTCATGAGGAGAAAAGCCCAGTATACGGCATCCGCTGCGGCCCCGGTACGCGCTTGATGCAAATCAATGCCGCAACGAACGCCATGCTTCAGCATGCGGCATCGATTGGGGAATTGAGGCATGATTCGTCGTCGACTGCTTCGTATCGGATTCGCATTTGCGCTTGTCTTGGGGCTGCTCGCCATGGGCTGGCTGGGGCTTGACCGCTTGTCGCCGCAAGCGGCCCCGGCAATCGGCCAGGTCATCAGCTTTCCCGTAGCGCTCGATTTGGCCGATGCCGAGGGCGTGGCGGTTCGTGCGACAAATGCCGACGGCCGCCTCTCCCTGGTGACGTTCGGCTTCACCAATTGTCCGGATGTCTGCCCGACCCTGTTGGTGCGTATGACCGCGATTCTCGATGCGCTCGGCGAGGATGCGGCGCAGCTGCGCCCGGTCTTCGTCACGTTGGACCCGGAGCGCGACACGGCGGACGAGCTTGCGGCCTATGTGGCCGCCTTCGACCCCCGCATTGTCGGCGCACGCGGCAGCCAGGCGCAGACCGATGCCGCCGCGGCGGCCTTTCGCGTCAGTTACCGGCGCGAGGGCGAGGGTGACGAGGCGATGATCTATCACACGGCAGCCCTCTTCCTGGTGGACGCGGACGGCAATCTCGCCGGCTATTTCCGCCACGAAGATGCATTGGACGATATCGTCGGCGCCATCAGGCGCGCCTTGGCGACAGCGGGTTGAGAGGGCTGCCGGCATCATGGAAATGCTTGCTTTCACGCTCGTGGCCATCGCGCTCTATCTGGGCGCCGATGCCATTTTGCGAACAATCGAACGACGTCTTGGCCGCCGCCTCGAGCAGCGCAGCTTGGCCTTCTTCGCCATCCTGCTGCCCTCGGCGGTGCTGAGCTTCGCGGCGATCCAGGCCTGGCTTGGACCGCCACCGTCTTGACATCGGTCAAGGATGAAAAACGCGATACGAGCGGACACTGAGCAAGGTCTGCGCCCGTGTCACAAGTCTAGGAGGGAATGGCGATGACGGATCCGAACGGCGGCGACGGGACGACGAGCTCGACTGAGACCGGCCCAGTGCCCGTCATGCAGCAAGTGCTCGACAATCCATTTCTGCTTCTTTTTCTCGGCATCACTGTACCCGCGGTCTTCTACATAATTTGGGGGATCATGGAAGTGGCGCAAATCCCAATCGCGCAATAGGGGGATACGACTATGGCAATCCTGCCTCCGCAAAACCGGTTGTGGTGGAACGAGCCCCTCGACCGCGTCGAAGTCCTGTGGATCGCGATCGCGTTTCTCTGGGGCGTGATTATGTTCGCGACCATGATCTGGTGGCATATCTACGGCCAGCAGAATCTGACCAACGAGACCTATCGCGTCGTACCCGAAGAATTCGGTGAGCGCACCGAGGCGATGGTCGAAAAGTACACGGTGCGCGAGGAGGGCGAGACGGGCATGCCCGTCGTTCATCCGCCGCCCGGCACCGAAGTCTATCTACGCGCCAGTCTGTGGGAGTGGTACCCCATTCTCGAGCTCGAGAAGGGCCAGACCTATCGCGTTCACATGTCGTCGATGGATTGGCAGCACGGCTTTTCGCTGCAGCCGACGAACATAAACCTGCAGATCCACCCCAAGTACGAAATGGTGATCACACTGACGCCCAACGAGACCGGCGAGTTCGGGATCGTGTGCAATGAGTATTGCGGCATCGGTCACCATGAGATGCTTGGCAAACTGTACGTCGTAGAATAGGGGGCTGCCATGACCGCCGAAACACTCGAAGGCGCCATCCCGCAGCAGGAGCCGAAATACCGCACCTGTCTCGACACCGGGCTGAAAGTCTTTGCATCCACCGAAACGCTGATCAAATGGAATGCCGTCACCGCGGTGCTGTTCCTGGCCGTAGGCGGCCTGTTCGGCATTGCCGTAGCGCTGACGCGTTGGCCTGCGGTGCATATCCTGCCAGCGGAATGGTTCTACCTGGTGCTTACCGCCCACGGCGCAGCGGTGCTGCTGTTCTGGGTCATCTTTTTCGAGATGGCGATCCTCTACTTCGCCTCCTCGAT
>CAZKTK010000010.1:0-21569 GCA_964555535.1 uncultured Rhodospirillaceae bacterium | reverse complement strand
CTTCGATACCCGCCTCGGTCCATTCCAGATCGCGCTCGGGCGGGCTGTCCGACAGCATGAACAGGCGTGCCGAATCGGCACCGTAGCGGGCAATCATGTCTTCCGGGTCGATGACATTGTGCCGCGATTTGCTCATCTTCTCCGAACGCCCAACGGTTACGGGCTCGCCATCGCTGCGGCGTGTCGCGCCGTCTTCGCTGCGCTCGACATCTTCCGGATAGAGCCAAGTGCCATCATCGGCGCGGTAGGTTTCGTGGCAGACCATGCCCTGGGCCAGCAACCCGGCAAAGGGCTCGTCGAATTCCACGTAACCGCATTGTCGCAAGGCGCGCATGAAAAAGCGCGAATAGAGCAGATGCAGGATGGCATGCTCGATGCCGCCGATATACTGATCCACCGGCATCCAGCGCCGCATCGCCTCGGGTTCCAGGGGCACGTCCGCATCGGCGCAGGCGAAGCGCGCGAAATACCAGGACGAATCGACAAAGGTGTCGAACGTGTCCGTGTCTCGCTCAGCATCGCCGCCGCAACTCGGGCAGGGTACCGACTTCCACGCCTCATGCCGGTCGAGGGGATTGCCCGGCTGGTCGAAACTCACGTCGTCGGGCAGGATTACGGGCAGATCCTCTTCCGGCACGGGCACGATGCCGCAGCTCGGGCAATGGATGACGGGGATCGGACAGCCCCAATAGCGCTGGCGCGAGGCGATCCAGTCGCGCAGGCGATAGGTGGTCTCGCGTTTGCCGTCGCCGCTCGCGTCGAGGCGTTCGATTACCGCCGCCTTGGCCTCATCGACGCCAAGCCCGTCGAGAAAGTCCGAATTGACGATGATCCCATCGTCGACGAAGGCTTCGCCGGCCACAGTGAAAGAGTCGTCCCCGTCGTGCGGGCGTACCACCGTGAGGATCGGCAGGTCGTATTTGGTGGCGAACTCGAAATCCCGATGGTCGTGGGCAGGAACGCCGAAGATGGCACCGGTGCCGTATTCCATGAGCACGAAGTTGGCGACATAGATCGGCAGGGTCGCGCCCTCGACCAGCGGGTGAATGGCCTCGAGCCCGGTGCGGTAGCCCATCTTCTCGGCGGTCTCGAGCTCGGCCTCGGAGGTGCCCGTGCGATTGCACTCGACAATGAACTCGGCCAAGGCCGGGTCGCTCTCGGCGAGCTCCGCCGCCAGGGGATGATTGGCGGCAATGGCGCAAAAGCTGGCACCGAAAAGCGTGTCGGGCCGTGTCGTGAAGACCTCCAGGCGATCGTCGCGCCCGCCCAGGCGGAAGCGCAGGCGCGCGCCCTCGGAACGGCCGATCCAGTTCGCCTGCATGGTGCGCACGGAATCCGGCCAGCGCTCCAGCTCGTCGAGCCCGTCGAGCAGGGAATCGGCAAAGTCGGTAATGCGGAACATCCACTGTGGCAACAGCCGCCGCTCCACCAGCTCGCCGGAGCGCCAGCCCCGCCCGTCGATCACCTGCTCGTTGGCCAGCACCGTGTGGTCGGCCGGATCCCAATTCACCCAGGCTTCCTTGCGGTAGACCAGGTTTTCGCCAAGCATATCGAGGAACATCTTCTGCTCATGCCGGTAATAGTCCGGCGAACAGGTCGCCACCTCGCGGCTCCAGTCATAGGACAGCCCCATGGACTGCAGCTGGCTGCGCATGGTGGCGATATTGCTCCAGGTCCATTTGGCGGGATGCACGCCCTGTTCCATGGCCGCATTCTCGGCCGGCATGCCGAAAGCGTCCCAGCCCATGGGGTGCAGAACGTCGAAGCCGCGGGCGCGCTTGTAGCGCGCCAGCAGGTCGCCGAGGGTATAGACGCGCACATGGCCCATATGAATGCGCCCCGAGGGGTAGGGAAACATCTCGAGCACGTAATAGGGCGGGCGGTCGCTGTCAGTGCCGGTCGCGAAAACCGAGTCCGCCTCCCAGGCCTGCTGCCACTTGGCCTCGGTCGCTTGCGGATCGTATCGCGCCATGGGGGTCCGTTCCTGGAGTTTGGTAATTTGGATCGTGTTTGCTGCGCCGTCACCGTCAGCTGGTGCCGGTTCCACCCTGTCGGGCCGGTGGCTATTCCTGGCTGGCGAGGGTGCGGATTCTCAGCTGGCGCGCGCGGGTCAGAATGGCGTTCTCGAGATCCGTCGACATGGACTCCGCCACCGGCGCATCGAGCCATCCGTTGGCACCTTGCTCCTGGCGGAATACCGAGACCCTGACGCCGTCGGCACGCAAAGAGCGATCGAGAATGAAGGCGGAGACCTTGAAGCGCTCGTTGGGTGTCTGCGGCGGCGTGTACCAATCGGTGATGATGACTCCGCCGAAGGGGTCTGCCGAGTTCAGCGGCAGGAAGGAAAGCGTGTCGAGCGAGGCGCGCCAGAGGAAACTGTTGACGCCGATACCCGCGCCGCCGCCGCTGCGGCCCGCATCCGGGTTGTAGTCGGGGCCGCCGAGCAGGACGATACCATCGCCGCCCAAGAGGCTTTGTTCGCGAATGCTGCTACCCGGGTTGTTCGAATAGGTGCCCCAGGATTCCTCGTTGTCGGACGGATAGTCGGCCTTGATGTCGATATCGTCCGAGCAGCCGGAGATCATGGGCAGCAGCAAAGCCGCCGCCATGGCCAAAGCCAGCGTGCGCCGGGGACGAAGTGCCACGGGGGGAGTGGTCATAAGCAAACAAACCCTCAGTCGGCGGTTGTGTCACCAAAGGGCGAAACCGCCGGACAGCCAATAAGAAAGGGGCGACAGCATAGCTGTCGCCCCCTCCCAAGTCGAGACCGAAGCTTCGTGGTTAGAAGCTCAGCACAAGACCGGTAATCGCCGCAACGGCGTCGTTGTCGAGGTTGGTCGCACCGTTCACAGTGATGTCGCTCGCAGACTGGGTGTGATCGAAGTCCGCACCAACCAACTCGGCATAGAACTTGAGGCCGGGAGCGACCTGATAGCCAAAGCTGATCGCCCAGGCATCCACCTCGTAGGACTCGGTGAACGTGGAAGGCGACAAGCTACCCAAGGTGTTAGCACCACCCTGCGCGTTGGTCAACGCCTCAGCCGCAGTAATACCGCGGTTGGACGAATTGGTCTCGGTGTGCATGTACTGCACCTCGACGCCGTACGGGCCCTGGAAGTAAGCCGCCTGGGCCGTCCAGCCATCGCTTTCGGCACCATAGTCGCGGCCCTTGATGGCGCCCGACGATCCCTCATCCCAGTACGAACCGCCAACCTGGAAGCCGCCAAAGTTGATGCGCGCACCAAGCTCGAAGATACCAAGACCGGTCACGTCCTTGAGGTTGTTGCGGCCCGTGGAACCGGAAGTAGCGCTCAGATAGCCGTCGGACATGACGCCGATGGCGGACAAGGCAATGCCTACGTCGCCGAAGTCGCCGTTCCACTGGGCGCCAAGACCGATCACGTCCTTCATCAAGCCGTTGTTGTCCGCACCACCGGTGCCCTGCGCGCCGAAGGCGTTCCGGTTCGGGGAGTAGCTGATACCAGCCTGGAAGCCCGCGAAGACCGGGGTGTAGTAGGTCGCCTTGACCGACTGATCGAACCAGAAGCGGTTCACAGAGCCGTTGCGATAGCGCATGCCACTCTGGCCAAGGTCTGGGGCCGGGTTGATGATGTAGCTCTTCCACGGCGTGTCGAGACCGCCATAACCGGCATACGTGTTACAGGTCACGCAGAGGTTCAGGCCGGCGTCGGCGCCGATCCAGTTGCCGAACTGGAGCGAGCCCCAGCCACCGGACATGTAGATGTACTCACGGCCCGGGAAGCCATTACTCTGCACGGCGCCCGTACCGAAGTGCACCTGGGCACCGTAGACGAGGCCGTTGTCAGCCGTCATTTCGCCATTGAAGAAGATTTCGGCAAAACGACCGTTGACGAACTGACCGTCACGGGTGTTGCCACTGCTGGCGTTGTTGTCATTGTCGGCGATACCGGCTTCGAACTGCGCCACCATCGACGCGGTCAGAATCGGCACACCTGCTTCGGATTTCGACTGGATGGGCATGGCGAGGGCGCTAGTGGCGACCGCCGATGCTCCAACCAGTGCGGTAGTTCCAAGAAGAACTTTCTTCATTAGATTTTCGACCTCCACACTTGGGTCCATGGGTCCGAGGGTTCATGAACCCCGTAACCCGGCTCCTACATATCCGAGCGGTCCACACACAGGCCGCTCGGCTCGTTGACGATCGCCTTCAAGATTGCCGCCACCCCGCGGCAAACTCTTGAACCGTCGGGCGCAACGAAGCTGCGCGCTTTTGTTTAAATATTTTGCGGACATCCAAATCAACTTTTACGGATCGTTATTGCGTTCTTTGAGTCACGTTGTGGCAAAATGGCAACAAAATGGCCTATCGGCTGGCGTTTCAGGCGGATTTTGTTTCGCCGAGCGCTTCCGCAAGGGGGGCGAGCGCGCTTCCGAGGGCCTGTGCCTCATGGTGAAAAAGCGCGTGGCGCGGATCGACAGCGGCGGCGCAGGCGGCCTCTGGCCCGAGCTCGAGGAAGTCGAGCAGAGCCTGCGCGGTCGCCGCCGGTTGCGCGATACAGTCTTCGAAGGCGACGTCGCGCACGGGCAAGGCCAGGCTTTGCCGCCAATGGTTGAGCAAACGGTCTACATTGCGCGCGTGAGCGCCGATATCGGCAAGGTCGTAAGCGTAGGGGCTGGCACCGGCGAAATCCTCGAAATAGCAGGCGAGGCCGGCGTCGAGCGGGTCGCGGCGGCAGATCACCACGCGGGCATCGAGAAACAGGCTGCGGACGAGGCCGAGGTGGAAGGCGTCGCCGGGAATCGCCTCGACGGCCCAGGCGGCATCGCCGGCGCGGGCGGCCATGCGCTCGCGGTGGCGGGCGGCGGCTTCTGCGCCTGCATCGCCGGCGAGCATCCCGATGTCGTCGAGATAGCCGAAGCCCTGGCCGCCGAAGCGCCGCGCGGTGGCGTGCAGCAGACCGGCGGGGCCGAGACCGGCGACCCGGGAATGGGCGGCGAGCATGCGCTCGACAAGGCGCACGCCGGCGCGCTGCATGCCCACCACGAAGACCGGACGCGGCGCGCCGGGCGCGGTCGTCGACGCGGCACTGGCCGGGAAGGCGGCGATGATGCGGTCGACCAATGCGGTTTCGGCGGCCAGGTCGAATCGGGCCCCCTTGAGGCGGTTGGCCTGGTGCGCGGTCTCCAGCGCCGCTTCGCCGTCGCCCAGGCGGTATTGGTTGCGGGCCAGGGCGAACAGCAGCTGCCGGCGCATGACAGCCGGCAGGTCGTCGCGGGCGAGGGCGGCCTGCAAGTCTTTCTGCGCCGTCGCGAGCCCGGATGGGGCCGCGGTTTCGGCGCGGGCCAGCGCGAGTTCCGGGTCGTCACCGGTGAGGCCGGTGAGCAGATCTCTTGCGGCATCCAGATCGCCGAGCGCGGCGAGCCCGCGCGATGCCGCTGCCGGCGCTCCGTGTCCGGCGGCGGCGCGGAAGCTCCCGGCGGCGCGGCCGTCTTCGCCGGCCAGGGCATAGGCATTGGCCAGCTCGCAAAGCAGGGCGGGCGAGGAGGGCGCCTTGCGGCGGGCGGTTTCGAGCGCGGTCACCGCGTCCTCGACCTCGCCGGTTTGCTGCAGCGCCATGGCAAGGCGCTGGGCGCCGGCGGGTTCGCCCGGCACCAGGGCGTCGAGCTCCCGATAGGCGGCGAGCGCGCCGTCGACATTGCCCGCATGCATCAGCACGTCGCCAAGCGCGAGACGGATCTGGGGCACCGCGGGCTGCAGCTCGGCGGCGCGCGCGAGGGCCAGCTCGGCAGCCCCCCAGTCGCCGGTCTCCGCCAGGGCCTGGCCGAGGTGGGTCAGCGCTCTGGCGTCGTCGGGTTCGTGCTCCAGGCCCTTGCGGAAATGCGCGACCGCTTCGGCAAAGCGCCCCTGCCCGGCTAGCGCCAGGCCGAGATTGTGATGACCGGCGGCAAAGGCGGGATCGGCCTCGATGGCGGCAAGGAACTCACCTTGCGCTTCCCCGGCCGCTCCCATTTCCAGGAGTGCCTGTCCTAACGCATTGCGAATGCTGGCATTTCCGGGCTCGACCCGGGCCGCCATGCGAAAAAGCTCAAGCGCCTCCCCCACCCCCTTGCCCTTTCCTTGCAATAACAGCCCGAGCTGCATCAAGGTCGGCGCATGCCGCGGGGCGTGGGCGAGGATGTCGCGATAGAGGGTCTCGGCATGGCCCAGATTGCCGTTGCGGTGCGCCTCGGCGGCGGCTTCGAAGAGGCGTCCGGCGGCGCCGGTGTCCTCCCAGGCCTGATCGTCGATCGCGGGCGAGGCTAGTGCGTCCACCAGCGGGCCGAGGTGGGCGGCGTAGTGCTCGTGCCGCTTGACCGAGCCGCGATAGATGGGCTGGCGGACCTGATCGTAGCTGGCGGTCAGGGTGCGCCGTTCCGAGCGGTGAAACGCAAGACAGGCATCATCCCAAGGCAGGCCGAGAAAGGCGATCATGTCGCGGCTCAGGCGCTCCTGGTTGGCCACCATCTCCTCGTACGGCACGGTGAGAATCTCCACATCCCCGTGCGCCCGCCAATGGCGCATCAGGCGTTCGTATAGCCGATGGTGCGCGCCGAGGCTGGCGAGGTCGTGGGAATAGCCGTGGCCGGAATAGAAGTCCTGGAAATAGCACGACAGGCAGGCGTCGAGCGGATCGCGCGTACAGTGGATGACGCGCGCTTTCGGGAACAGCTGGCCGATGAGCCCGAGGTGGCGATGGTTGTGCGGCAGCTTGTCGGTGACCCGCTCGGCGCCGCCCGAAAGCGTGGCTAGCCGCGCCAGATGCGCCTCCGCGAAACGGTCCAGCAAGGCCTGTTCGGCATCGGCCATACAGTCGGGATAGCGCGCGGCGCCGCCCATCTCGATGGCGATGGCCTTGCCGAGATCGGGAATATCGGCCAACTCGCCGGCGCCGTAAACCGCAGGGTGGCTGGCGAGAATGGCCTCGACCAGGCTGGTGCCGGAGCGCGGCATGCCGACGATGAACACCGGCACCTCGCTGTCATTGCTGGCCTGCGCCAGGCGATCGCGCCAGCCCGCGCCGTAGACCTGTTCATTGACAGCGGCGTCGCGCACCTGACCGGCGTGGTCGTAGGGCCTGCTGTCGAGGGCGTTGGCGCGGGAATAGGCATCGAAAGCCTCATCGTAGAGGCCGAGGGAGTCGTCGAGATCGCCGAGGCGGAAATAGAGCATCTGCCGCGTGTCGTCGTCGAGCTCTGCCGACTCGAGCATGGCAACCACTTTGTCACGCGCTTCCTCGCGCCGGTCTGCGCGCTTGGCGAGGACCGCGAACTCGGCGACCACAGTCGGATCTTCGGGCTCGCTGTCCAGCAGCGGCGCCAAACGGCGCCAGGCTTCGTCGAAATTGCCCTGGCGCTCGAGGTTGTTGACCTGATCGACGGCAAGGGCAGTGCTGGCATCGCCTTCCCGGGCACGCTCGAACAGCGCCAGCGCTTCCTCGAAGCGATCGGCATGTTCGAGGGCGCGACCGAGATGACGCAGGATGACCGGATTGTCCGGCATCATCGCCAAGGCACGCTCGAAACACGGCACCGCTTTGTCGGGCTTGCGCTCGCTCATCAGGGTGATGCCGAGATTGGTCAGGGTCTCGGGGTTTTCCGGCCGGAGGTCGAGAGCCGCGGCGAAGTGCGCCGCCGCCTCCTCGCTGCGGTGCAGAGCGGCGAGCGCGGCGCCGAGATTGTTGTGCGCCGAGCCGTGCTGCGGCTCCAGGCGAAGCGCCGTCTCGAAATGGGGCACCGATTCCTCGACGCGCAGGTCCTGGCGCAAGGCCTCGCCGAGATTGTTGTGGAAATCGGCAGCATCTGGCGCCAGTGCGACGGCTTTCTCGAAATGGGGAATGGCGCGCCTTGCATTGCCCATTTCGGAGGCGACGATGCCGGCCATGTTCCAGACCAGCGGATGCTGCGGTATTGCCTTGGTCAACTCGCCAACGAGCGTGCGCGCATCTGCGAAGCGCTGCTCCTGCATCAGGCGGATGGCCTTATCCAGCTTTTTCTGAAGTTTCTCGCGGGGTGTCATTGCCGAATCCGTATAGCATCGATCTTGGAGGGCGGGAAGGGATCGGAGAGCGCACCCAATGCAGCAATTCCGCGGGCGCCTGAGCCGGCTAGGCGCCGAGCTGTGCGGGCATCGATACCGCCGAGCGCATAGACCGGCAACGGGGCCTGGCGGACGAGCCCGGCGAAGCGCACTGGGCCCAGCGTTCGTGCGCCGGGGTGGCTGGCGGTGGGAAAGACGGGCGATACAAGACAGGCATCGGCGCCCGCGCGTGCCGCACGCACCAGCGCCGGACGATCATGGGCGGCGGCCGTTACCAGGCCACGCCGCCGCAGCGCCCGCGCCACCAAGCCTTGCGGCAGGTGCAGGCCGGCGCCGACCGCAGTGGCAAGGCGTGCGTCGCCGGCGACCAGAAAGACAAGTCGCCGGCGTCGGCAGAGCCGGGCCAGATCCTCGGCGAGCTGGCTTCTGTCGAGAGCATCGTAGTCTCGCAACAGTACCGCTGCACCCGCCGGCAGGCGAGCGGCTGCTGCAAGGGGGTCGGCCAGGCGCGCCCGGTCCACCATCAGCAGCAGCGCCGGCAAGCCGCCAGCGTGACGCGAATTGAGTCGCCTTGCCCAGTTTGCTACGGTCATGGCCACGACTCTAGAGCATGTTCGCTGATGGCCGATACTCCCACTGTCGACGTTGTTGCCAATCTCGCTTCGGTACGCGCGCATATCGCGGACGCGTCCGCAGCCGCGGGGCGTGCGCGCGATGCCGTGACCCTGGTCGCGGTCTCGAAGACATTGCCGGCCGAGCGCATCGTGCCGGTGCTCGAGGCCGGTCAGAAAGTGCTCGGCGAGAATCGCGTACAGGAAGCCCATGGCAAGTGGCCCGCTTTGCGCGAGCGCTATCCGGACATCACCCTGCACCTGATCGGTCCGCTACAGACCAACAAGGCGCGCGAGGCCGTCGGCCTGTTCGACGTTATCGAGACTGTCGATCGGGCCAAGCTTGCCAAGGCATTGCGCCACGAGATGGATCGGCTGGGACGCGAGCCGGATTGTTATGTGCAGGTCAACACCGGTGCCGAGCCGCAGAAAGCGGGCGTGCTGCCCGATGCGGCCGATGCCCTCATCGAAACCTGCCGCGAGACCTATCGCCTGCCCGTCAAAGGTCTCATGTGCTTGCCGCCGCAGGGCGAGAATCCGGCGCCGCACTTCGATCTTCTTGCGCGTATCGCCGCACGCAATGCGCTCCCTGTCCTAAGCATGGGCATGACCGCTGATTTCGAGACCGCGATTGCGCATGGTGCGACCCACGTGCGCGTGGGCACGGCGATTTTCGGGCCGCGAGCGCCACGGCAGCCCTAGCCGTGACGCGCTCTGATAGCAAACCCCATCATCGCAATGTCGTCGCGCCGCCGCTGTTCTCCCTGATAGGCGGTGAAGGCTCGGACGATGTCTTCGCACTGCCGATCGAATTCCCGATCGCCGAAGCCGGCAATGAGATTCTTGAGGCGCCGCTTGCTGATTGAGCGGTTCTTGTCGCCACCGACCTGATCTATCAGCCCATCCGATGACATGTAGAACTGCTGTCCAGGCAACACGTCAACGACCGTTTCGGCAAAGGCCTGATCATAGGGAATGCCGCGATAGCCGATGCCTGCACGGTTGCCCTTGATCTCCTCGATTTCGCCGTCTGCGACAATGAAGAGCGAGAATCCGGCGCCGACATAGGTTGTGCGCGTTCGGCCGATTCGGCGGGAGCGATCTCGGTGATCGCTGCGAACGTGTTGTCCAGCTGTTCCACGTTCGTGTCGTAACGGCGCCTGCTTGACTGGTCGCCGGGCTCGGCGGTCATCCACGTCGACATGGCCAGAACCTCGTCATAGTACCTGACCTTCTCGACCAGAGCGGTGCTGTCCTGGACCAGCTCGATCGTCTTGTGCGACCGGTCATGAATGAGCGAACCGGGACTTGCGCCACATTTTCCCCGGCGAGTGCCATGATGGCCTCCTCGATAGTTTTGTCGGTGTCAGGCGGCGCCTGAGCCGCGGAATATGGCATTTCAAGATTCCCGCCCGCGAGCGCTTGACCTTATTCGGTATCGGATTCCCCGGAGGTGGATCGGTCGACTTCGGAAATTCTGTTGGCGAAGAGGGTCGTGCCATGGCCCGCTTGCCGTGCCGACAATCGTGACGCCGTCGAATTTTCTTTCAAGGGACGAAGTGTTGAGCCAACGGGGAGGCCTGAGCGGACTGGTCTGGCTTTGGGCGGCGGCCGTGTTCGGTCTCGCTGTCCTTGCCGTGCAGCCTGCGCTGGCACAACCCATCGGCTCCGTGGTGGCGCTGACGCCCGACGCCTATGGCACCCCGCCGACCGAGGAGCCTGCCCCGCTGACGCTTGGCGGCGGCGTGGTCGTCGACGAGGTCATCCAGACCTTCGATATCGGCAATACCCACATTCGCTTCCTCGACGACACGAACCTGAAGGTGGGTGCGGCGTCGGTCGTCATTCTCGACAATTTCATATTCGACCCGAGCCAGGGCGTGACCGACATGGTGCTCAGCATCGCCGTCGGCACCGCGCGCATCGTCAGCGGCGACATTCCGCCGCAAGGCTTGTTGATCCAAACCCCGGTGGCGGTGGTCGGCGTTCGCGGAACCGACTTCGTGGTCACCGTGGAGGCGTCGGGGCGGACGACGGTCGCGGTCATCGAAGGCACTGTGGTGGTCACGCCGACCGGGCGCCCGCCCGTCACTGTCAATGCCGGGCAGACCATCGTCATCGAGCCCGATGAGGACACGCCGCCCTCGGTCAGCGACGGCCTTACCGTGCCCGACGATCCGGGCCTGGACCTGCCGCCAGCGGCCAGCATAGTCCCGGTCGAGGACAGCCCCGATCCCTTGCAGAAGTTCGAGGATTGGGAGGAAGCGCTCGGCGATATCGGGGATTGGCAGGAGGCAGCAGAGGATCCGGCGCAGTGGGGCCAGGACTACATCAAGGACAACTACCAGGACTGGGTGCTGGGACCGGAGCTGTCGGCCGATTTCCATTTGGTCTTCCAGGAGGTGTTCGACGCCTTCGATTCCATGAAGGCCAACATCAATCGCCGTCCGGTTTGCGAGCGTGCCGCCTATACGCCGGCCTGGGAATCCGCATGGGAGCTGAGCAAGGAAGGGCCGACGGACGCGCTGTTCCGCAGCTTCTTCTCGATCCTGGAGACCATCGCCGGTGGTCCCAAGTCGCTGGTGAACTGGATTACCGGTTATTTCGACGGCAGCAACACCAAGGAAGAGGTGAAAGCGCGCATCGAGGCGGCATTACAGGAGGAGCCGCCAGCGGTCTATGAAGACAGCTGGTCGAAGGGCTCTTGCGATGTCGCTGTGCGTGCGGTGATCGACAAGGCGAGCAAAACGTATGAGGTCTTCCTCTCGGGCAACTGCCATTGCGAGGCGGTGCCGACCTGGGAGCCCTTGGGCCGCGGCCGCGACGTGCTGGTGCGCGGCTGACGGCTTGCGGCGCGCGGCTCGTTCTCTATCGATCTCGATGAAGCCGAGGTCGCCGGACTTCAGTTCAAGCCATATCGGCCGCGCATCTCGTTCCAGGCGGACTGCGCTTGCGCCGGGCCCGGCACCGCCCTGCCGCCGCCGCCCGAGGACGAGGAAACCGAGCCCGAGGAGCCGACGGAGCCGGAAGAGCCGCCGAGCGAGCCCGAGGACGAGACACCGCCGCCGAGCGAGCCCGAAGAACCCGAGGTCTCCGAGCCTGAGTGGACCTACGCATCGCCCTGCCCCGCTTGCCAGCCGCTCGCCGATGCGATCGATGCCGAGGTCGGGCGCCTGGAGGCCTTGCGCGCGCAACGGGCGGGGCTCAGCGATGCGGTGCACGAGAACCTGCGCGAACAGCAGCGTCTCGACCGCAAGATCCGGTCGCTGGAAACACGTCTCGAGACGGCCGCCGGCACCGGCGCGGAAAGCTACGACCCGGAGACCGGGCTCACCACATCGTCCTACGATCAGGGCGACGGTACGGTGGTGACCACGGTGACCGACAGCAATGGCAACATTCTCGAGCAGCGCACGCGCGAGAGTCGCTCGAGCGCGGAAATCGCTGCCGACCTTGCAGCAGCTCGTGCCGAGGCGGAAGGCTTGCGCCAGGCGGAAGCTGAGCTGCGCCAAGCTCTCCAGGATCTGGAAACCGATATCGCCGAGACGCGCGCCAACATCGAAGCCTTGCGGGCTGCCTTCTGGGAATGCGTCGACCGTCTCTGCCGCGGCGAGGGCAGTTGCCGGGCCATGCTTGCGCAGATCGAAACCCTTCGCCAAAGCGGAAACGGCGCCTTGGCGGACGACATGTTCGAGGCTGCGGTAGCGGCAGGCTGCCTGCCGGGCGACAGCGAGACCGGATCGACCGGGGAATTCGAGGTCGATGTGTTGCAGGTCATTCCCCAGACTGGAACCAATCCCTTCGACCCCGACCTCGATCCCGAGCAATCGAATGACGGCGCCACGACGGTGACCGTGATCAACAACATCCCCATCAGCCGCCTGACGCTGGTCGGGCCGGATGCCTGTCCCGCCAACCACTACCACGGCGATGCGAACAATTGTCTTGGCGTGTTCACCACGGACCCGGCGCCTGGCGTCTGCGGTCATGGCAAAGAGGACGAGGTGGAGGTCATCGCCATATCGGAGTGCCCGGACCTATGAGGCCGGCAAGGATCATCGTGATCGCCTTGCTCGGCGCGGCGTTCGCAATTGCACCGGCGGCGGCGGGCGAGTTTCGCGCTTATCAGACCATCCCGACCCCGGCGATCGCGCCGCTGGACACAGGCGAAACCCTGCCCGGCGTGGTGCCTGTCGACCACGGCAAGGTCGAGGCGGCGGTCGAGCAGGTCTTCAAGGCCTATAGCGATCTCAATCCCGGCAAGCTCGAATCGGTGCTGGCCGAAAGCTTCTTCGACCGTTCCCGTGTTGTCGACAATGTGGGCGACAACATCCCACGCGACGCCAAGCTGGAAGTGCTCGGCATTCGTTCGATCCAGACCCTGAGCCAATCCATAGAGGTCGGTGACGATGGCCGCCGGCGCCGCGTCTCGGTGGTGTCCGCGACCGTGAGCAGCCAGCTGGAGTTCAACAATAGCGGCGGCACGCTGACCCGGCTGGAAGGCACCAGCGAATACCTGTTGCGTATCAGCGAGCCGGCGCAATGAGACGGGGTTGCACGGCACTGTTTGCGATAGCCGCCGTCGCCGCCCCGGCCGCTGCCGAGGATCTGCTTTCGCCGCTCGACGCCTGGTCGATCTCGGGCAAGAACACCGCCCGTGCCGACCACTACGAGATCGGCGGCAATGAAGCCGCGAGCCCCTATCCCCATGAAGGCCTTCATCCCTATAACGAGCTTTCGCTCAGCTTCATGCGGTCCGATACCCCTTATGACCGCTGGCGTGGCGAATTCTTGGGGCTGGTCAACAATTCGAAATACCGCAGCACCAACGACGGCGTTGTTATCGAGCGCTTCAACGTGACGCGCGAGCGCGGCGATGTCTCGGTGCCCCATCGTTACGAGATCGGCGACTATTTCGGCTATTTCAGCTTCCGCACCCTGCAACGCACCCTGAAGGGCGGCAAGATAGACTTTCAGCCCGTATCGACCATCGCCGGCGGCCGTCAGTCGCTGCAGCTGCTGTCGGGCTTCGTCGCCGGCGGCTATACGGACGCCGATCCCAGAGACGACTACTTCAATGGCGCCTCGTGGCTCATCGAGAGCCCGTCATGGGGCAAAGTCATCGTCAACGGTGTGCACAATTACCGCCAGGCCGGCTTCGGCACCGGGCGCAGTGGCGCGCACCAGGCGGTGGCAAGCGTTGCCGGCGAGCACGGTTTCGCGCTTGGCAGCCACCGCATGCTGGCGGAAGGGGAGCTTGCCGGTTTCTTCGGCGATTCCCTGATCGGTGCGACCTATCGCGAGAACAAGAGCGAGCTCGGCTATTTTGCCAAGCTGTCCGGGCGCGCGGCTACGCTGCCGTTCACCTATTCGGCCCGCGCCGAATATTACGGCCGCGATTTCCGCCCCAACGGCGCGGTAATCACCCCCAATCGCCGGACCTGGGACCTTCGCGCCAATTGGGCCTTTGCCTCGGGGCGCCGGATCAGCGGTCGCGTGCAACGCTTCACCAACAATGTCGAGGATGCCACCGCGCAGGACAATCATGTCATCGGGATCACCATGGCGGGCCCGGTGGAAACCGAGAGGCTTCCGGGCCTCAACCACAGGCTCGATCTCTTGGTCGAGCGTACGCGGCGCGAGGACCGCACGGTGGACACCCTCACCAGCTCGGCCAAGCTCGATCTCGACGCGCCTCTGGGGGACGGCTGGCTGGGCCGCGCGGGTTTCCTGTTCAAGATCGCCGATGACGACACGACATCGATCGAGACCACCACCTACGAGACGCGGCTGAGCGGCGATCGCGCCATCCGCATCGACGCGTTCCGCGGCGTCATCTCGCCGGGCATGGTGCTGCGTCGCGTCACTGGTACGGGAAGCCAGAGAATCGAGATCGGCCCGCGGATCGGCGCCACCCTGGCGTACGATGCCCACCGGCTCAATGCCAGCTATGAGCTGCTCCTGCGCAACAATCATGACGCCGGTACCAGCGATCTGGTCACGCACAATCTGGGCATGGCGTACCAATACCGCATGGGCCGGCAGCGTTTCGGTGCCGAGATTGCCTATCGCGGGCGAGATCCGGACAGCATTGCCAGTACCAACGCCTTCAAAATGGGAGTCTTTTGGAGCGTCGATTTCGAGCGGCCGGCGCAAGTGGCCGCCGGTCCGGCACCGCTCGCGGTATCGCAGACCAGGCACTGGTTCCGGGCGCGCCGTTCGATCTTGCCGCCATCGCGCCGGGGAGCCGCCTGACCGAGGCAGAGGACCGGGTTCGCGCCGCCGGGTATGCGCCTGGCACCTTCCTGCCGGGGGTGGTGATCTACGAGGCGCCCATCATCGAAATCATCACCGAGCGTCAACGGCTGGCACTCGAACACGTGCGCGGTCGCGTTCGCTCCGCAAGTGTGATCATCGATGTGGATGACACGGCCATGGCCACGGAATTCGCCCGCCTTTACGAGCGCGCGCGTGAACATTTGCTCGGCCGCTACGGCTCGCCTGTGCGAACCCTGGAGGAAGGTGCGTTCGAAGCCGATATGAGCGGGGCGCTGTCGGCAGGCCGCTTCGTCAGAAGCGCCGAATGGCAAACGCCCGAGGGCGTGATACGTCTCGGTATTCCGCCGCGTCTCGATGGCGTGGCGCGGATCGAGATCCGTTATGCTGGGGATCTGCCCGGCCCGCGCGAGGGGTCTTGGAGCCTCGATCTCGTGCGGTAGCGCACCTTAACCGCTACTCGCTCCGCTCGCGTCCCAGCGCTTCATACTTTTCAAGGGCACGCAACATGGCTGCGGCCACGTCGGCCGGTTGCTGCTGCGCCTCGGAATGTGGGGCCGGTGGCGGTGCCTGTTGCGGCGCCGGCGGGCGCTCAACCGTCGGCGCGGACGCCGCGGGCAAGGGTGTTTGCGAGAGAGAGTCGGTCAGAGCTTGCCACTGCGCTGCCGACATGGCGGGAACGGCCGCAGGCGCGACCGCTGCCGCAGGAACCGGCGCGGGCTGTACGCTTGGCGCAGGTGCCGCGGTGGCTGCGGGTTGTGGCAGCCAGGGCAACCCTTCGACTTCGGCGACCATTGTCGGTGCGGGCGGGAACTGGGCGACCGGCATCGGCTGCGTCGCAGCCGCGACTGTGGTTGCCGGCGCTGCGCTTTCAATCCCAAGCATGCCGAGCACATGCTCGCCCGCGTCCTTGCCGGTGCGCTGGGTGAGCTCCGCATTGGCGGCGCCGGTGGCGATGGCGATGCCTGCCCCCAGAGGACCGCCGCCGAACAGGGCACCGCCGAGGATGCGCGGGCCTGTGGCGATCTCGTCGCCGGTGATGGCGCGGTAGATCCAATTGACGATCGGAATGTGCTGCAGCGGATTGACGAGATCGATGACATCGTCGAAGCCGAAGCCGTCATCGCCCCAGAACGGCAGGCTGTCGGCGTCGGCATTGGGCCGCGTGCCGGCCAGGCGCGCGTGCACATCCCGCCCGACAACGGGCGCGTGGGAATGCGCAGGAACATGCGGCGTGGCAGTCATGCCGGTCGTCACGCAAGTCGCATGCCAGAGCGGAAAGCCAAGAAATCAGCTGTCTTTGCGAAGATTGGCAGGCAGATCCTGCCGCCTTCAGAGCAAATGTCCGCCGCGTTCCGCCTTGGTTGCCAGGTAACGCGAGTTGTGGGCGTTGGCGGGAAAGCTGTGGGGAACCCGTTCGGTTACCGCCACGCCGCAGCGCTCCAGCCCGGCGATCTTGTCGGGATTGTTGGTCAGCAGTCGCACTTGGTCAATGCCCAGCTGGGTGAGCATTTCGGCCGCTACCTGGTAATGGCGCTCGTCGGCATCGAAGCCCAGCTGCTCGTTTGCCTCGAAGGTATCCAAACCGTCGTCCTGCAGCTCGTAGGCGCGCAGCTTGTTGACCAGGCCGATGCCCCGGCCCTCCTGGGTGAGATAGAGCAGCACGCCGCCACCGTTTTCGGCAATAAATCGGATGGCACCGCGCAACTGCTCGCCGCAATCGCAGCGCAGGCTGCCGACCAGATCGCCGGTAAAGCATTGCGAGTGAATGCGCACCAGTGCCGGCTCGCCCGATCCCGGCTCGCCGATCATCATGGCCAGGTGCTCGCTGCCGCCATCCGCCGGGCGGAAGGCGACAATGGTGGTGTCGGGGGCATCGGCGAGCGGCACCTTGGCGGCGCTGACCCGGTTGAGCATGCCGGAGGCCGTGCTTCCGTAACGATGAATGTCACCGGCGCTGACCGCAAGCAGGCGCTCGGTCGCGCTCGCTTCTGCCGCGTCCAGGCGCCCGGTGAGCACGGCGGGCAGCAGGCTGGAAAGCTTGGCCAGGCGAACCGCAGCCATATCACGGCCCCCGGCGGCGGAGAGCGACAATCCCGCGGCGCGAATCCCTGTGGGGTCCGCCGGGGCGGTGGGGTCCGAAAGGTCGTGCACGCGTGCGGGATCGATCGCATCCGGCAAGGTTAGGGCGATGCCGCCCGCGTCATCTGCCTCCAGGCCCAGAACCTTGGCGCGCTGGGCCGTCAGTACCAGCGTTACCGGACCGTTGGATGCCATGGCGAGCCGGCGCAGGCGCGGTGCGCTGGCATACTCGCTCGACAGCACCAGCGAGGCGCCGTCGCCATCGTGCAGCAGCACCATGCCGCCGCGGCGCAAATCGCCGATGGCACGGTCCACGGCAATCACCGCATGGGGCGTCTCGGCCTCGATCGGCTCGAAGGATGTCTCGTCCACACTGGTGCCTTTCTTGCGCGGTCGGAAGCCGCCGCCGGTCCTCCATATATAGGCGTCCCGGGTATGGCACCAGCCCCGCCGGCCCCTACCCGCATTGACGCAATGGTCGCGGCGGCTAAACTCGCCGCTGGTTCGGGCGAGAAACCTGCGGAGGAAGCCATGGCCAAGGCCGTGTGGAACGGCGCCGTGCTGGCCGACAGCGACCGATACGAAATCGTCGAGGGGAACATCTATTTTCCGCCCGAGACCATCAATCGCGAGTTCTTTGTCGACAGCGATCACACGAGCTGGTGCCCATGGAAGGGCGAAGCGCACTATTATCATGTGTGCGTGAACGGGGAAGAGAACCGGGATGCCGCTTGGTATTATCCCGAGACAAAGAAGGCGGCCGACAATATCCGCGGCCACATAGCCTTCTGGCACGGCGTGGCAGTCGAGCGATAGACGGCGCGCCGAGATATCTGACAAGGGAGCGGGCCCGTGGCAGAGCCCGAAACATGATGGAGCCGACCGGGGCGGAAAAGCGCATCTTGCTTGTCGAGGACGACGAGCCATTACGGGAATCGCTGGCGGAGCAGCTCCACCTGCACCAGGAATTTGAAGTCGTCGAGGCGATCACGGCGGCGGCGGCGCTGGAGCTGATAGAAGCGCAGCGCTTCGATCTTATCCTGCTCGATATCGGCCTGCCCGACATGGACGGGCGCGAGGCCTGTCGCCTGATGCGCCGGGCCGGGCTCAAGACGCCGATCATCATGCTCACCGGCGCGGATACGGAAGCCGATACCATTCTCGGCCTCGATTCCGGTGCCAACGACTACATCACCAAGCCTTTCCGACTTGGCGTGCTGCTGGCGCGCATCCGTGCTCAGTTGCGGCACCACGAACTGACCGACGATGCGGTCTTCACCATCGGGCCCTACACCTTCCAGCCGGGCAACAAGATGCTCGTGGATGGGGACGGCAAGCGCAAGATCCGTCTCACGGAGAAGGAGACGGCGATTCTCAAGTTCCTCTATCGGGCCGGCGACAAGGTAATCGGGCGCGACGCGCTGCTCGACGAGGTCTGGGGCTACAACGCAGCGGTCGCCACTCATACCCTGGAAACCCACATCTACCGCCTGCGCCAGAAGATCGAGAGCGACCCGTCGAACGCGCAGATTCTCCTGACCGAGACAGGCGGCTATCGGTTGGCGCGCTGAGCCGCGCCTACCAGCCAGACGGCCAATCCGAGCGCGGCGAGCGTGACAGCGCCGAAGACCGGGCCGATGGCGCTCCAATCGCCTGCCATCAGCAACAGCGGCGGCAGGGCAAGAGGACCTGCGAGCACGCCGAGATTGCGCCCCGCCATCAAGATGCCGAAGCCGCGCGCCATGTCGAGCCCGGGGCCGGCCAGTCGTGCCGGCAGAGCGAACAGGCAGACGGTGGTAAAGCCGGTACTGGCGCCATAAGCGAAGAGCGATACCAGGCCTGTCCAGTCGGCCCCGGTGGCCGGCACCAGCAGCCAGGTCGCCGCCTGCACGGCGAGTGCCGGCAGCAGCACTCTGGCAATGGAAACGCCGCGGCCGAGGATCGCGCCGCCCACCTGGTTGGCGACCAGGACGATCGCTGGCGAAACGCCGTAGCCAAGCACCACGGCACCAATCGCCAATTCATGCGCTTCCACCAGGAACGACGGCAACCACGTCATGTAGGCCATGTACTGGATAGACCAGAGGGTGAACAACAGAGCGGCGGCGCGGATGGCCAACCGACGCTCAGGCGAGGCGGGCGCGTCGTCATGGCGTCCGGCGCCTCTCGCTTCCGGCATCACGTTTCCCAGCCGCCAAGACCAGGCGGCGAGCAATAGCGCGGCGAGCGGCGACAGCGCCCACATCACTTGCCAGTCCGCTTCCGTCGGTAGCGCCACGGCTACGGCGGTCAATTGCCCGGCGGGAATCCAGGCAGCGTAAAGCGCCATCACCATGGCACGATGGCGAGGTGCGGCATGGGCATCGGCGATGACGGCGCCCGCCACCGCCAGAATGGCATAGCCGACACCTTCGAGCGCCCGTGCCATCAGCATGGCCGCCCCGAGTTCGGGCGAGGCAAGGCCGAGGCCTCCTCCGGCCGCGATCGCCGTCAATGCCGCTGCGACCAGGGTGCGGCCCGCGCCACGTGAAAGGCCGCGACCGACGGCCGCCGAAAGGGCAAGCCCGGCCAGCGCGAAGACCGACATCAACGCCCCGCCGAGCAGCTTGCTGTAACCGAAAGCCTCGGCCATGGCCGGCAAGGCCAAGGGCAGCTTGAAATGACAATAGGCAGCCAGCCAACCAATGCCGAGCCCGAAAAGAACGCCCTGCCAGCGGGTTTTGCTCACGGCTCCAAGTCGACGATGACGGGCGCGTGGTCGGAGGGCTTGGGCCAGCCGCGGACACGCCGCAGAATGTGCCCGCCCGTCAATGCCGGCGCGAGCTTGGGGGTGACCCAGATATGGTCGAGCCGGCGGCCGTGATCGGCTGCCTCCCAGTCCCGCGCGCGGTAGCTCCACCAGCTGTAGAGCTTCTCCTCCGGTGGCACGAAATGTCGTATCGCATCGATCCATTTGCGTGAAGCTAACAGGGTGTCCAGCTTCTCCACCTCTATGGGCGTATGGCTGACGATCCGCAGCAACTGCTTGTGCGACCAGACATCGGTCTCCAGTGGCGCGATGTTGAGGTCGCCGAGCAGGATTTGCCGCGCCGGCTGGCGTGTATCGCGAAACCAGGCGCTGACCTCGTCAAGAAAACCGAGCTTGTGGGCGAATTTCGGATTCTCGTCCGCATCCGGAATATCGCCACCCGCTGGAACGTAGAAGTTGTGTAAAACAATATTGCCTGGCAAACGAATAGAAAGGTGCCGGGACTCCGCCTTGCCCCACCATTCGCGCCGGGTCACCTTGTCGAACGGCAAGCGGCTGAGAATGGCCACGCCGTGATAGCCTTTTTGACCGTATACGGCTTGGTGTTCGAAGCCGAGCGCCGCCAGGTCGTTGTGGGGGAAGAGCTCGTCGGAAACCTTGATCTCCTGCAGGCAGAGCACGTCCGGAGCCGTTTCCTCGGTCAGCCTGGCGACGCTCTCGATCCGCAGTCGGACGGAATTGACATTCCAGCTGACGACCCTCACGCTATGCCCTCCCGGCAGGCCGCGCCGAAGGCTGCGAAAATCGCCTGCGATGCCTTGCTCTCCCAATAGTGCCACTCCGGGTGCCATTGCACCGCCAGCGCCATGGTTTCCGCGCCGTCAACGCGCACCGCTTCGATCTGCCCGTCAAGCGCCGTGGCCTCGATCACGAGGCCTTTGCCGAGACTATCGATGCCTTGAGAATGAATGGAATTGACGATGATCTCCTCCTCGCCGATGAGGGTATGCAAGGCACCGCCTTCGACCAGGCGTACCGGGTGGGCGGGGCCGTATTGCACATCGAGCGGTTGGCTCTCATCGGCCCGGTGGTCGTGACGCCCGGGCACGTCGTGCACGGTCTGGTGCAGGGTGCCGCCGAGTGCCACGTTCAGCTCCTGGCAACCGCGGCAGACTGCCAGCAGCGGCAGGCCCGCATCGAGCGCGGCGCGGATCAGCGGCAGGGTGGTGGCATCGCGCCGGGCATCGTGCAGGGTGCCGGCGGCGCTGGGTGAGCCGTCATAGTGGTGCGGCTCGACATTCGACGAACTGCCCGTGACGAAGAGGCCGTCGAGGCGGCCGCAAAGCCCGGCGAAGTCGGTGTCGGCGCCGAAGGCCGGCAGGACGACGGGTATTGTCCCGGCAGCCTCTGCCACGGCCGCAAGGTACTTGTCGCCGGCGACGTGGAAGTCGTGCGGGCTCACATGCTTGACGCAGGCGGTGACGCCAATCAGAGGCGCGACACGATCGTTCATGAGACTTAGAGCCCTTTAGGCTTAGATGGAACCGGTTTGACCGGTCTCAGCGCGGTCCTGGCTAGGCGCGCGTCGCCGCTGAGGAATTGGTGACAGTTACCTATTTCCCGACCGTGTCTATCCCAACTTTGAGGACGGAAATAGGTAACTGTCACCAATTCCTTTCTGACTCTGAGGCCGGCCTCTGGTGGCCCAAGGTGGCTTTTCGGATGCGTCGCGACGCTTGAACGATGCCACACATCGCCCCGCGCGCCGCTCCTAGCCGAAAAGCCACCTTGG
>CAZKTK010000009.1:0-22016 GCA_964555535.1 uncultured Rhodospirillaceae bacterium | reverse complement strand
GCCAGGACTCTAGCCCAAACTATGCTGCCATCCGGCGGCAATTTTTTTGACATGCTGCCGGCGCAAGCATGAATTTCTCGAGTGCAAATCGGCTGGCAGTCTGATACCCGGATAGACGAACAACGGAAGGGCTTGGGATGCAGATCCGGAGAGCGCGTTTCATGGCCGGCGTCTTGTTCACCGCGGTCGCGGCGAGTGCCTGTGCGGCGAACGACACCGCCAAGAGCAAGTCCGTGCGCGAATTCATGCTTGAGGACCTGGAACCGGCGGCGGAGGTCATTTGGGATTCTGCCGGCTGGATACTGACCCCGGAAGGCGAGCAGGAGCTTTGGCCAACCACGGATGCCGGGTGGGCCGCTGTCGCGACCGCTGGGACACGCATCGTGGAACTCAGCGAAACGCTGGCACAGCCAACCTATGCCGAGGGTCTGCCCGGCTGGGCCGAGTTCTCCGAAGCCATGGCCGTGGTGGCTGCGCGCGCCGGCAGCATGGCCGAAGCGCAGGACAAGATGGGTCTGTTTGACGAGGGCGGGCACCTTTATCTCGCCTGTATCGCCTGCCATGAGCGCTACATGGCCAACCATCCCCGCTGAGAACCGATGCGCGACGTCCTGGCCTGGCTGAACGAGACCGCGTGGAGCGTGGGCCTGCGCGAGTCGCTCTTCGTCTGGCCGCTGGTCGAGGCGACGCATGTGCTGACGCTGATGCTGTTCCTCGGCACCATCGTCATGGTCGACCTGCGCTTGCTGGGCATCGCCTTCCGCGAAGTGCGGGTCTCGGAGATGACAGCCCGCATCTTGCCGTGGACCATTGCCGGCTTCGTGCTCATGGTGATCACCGGCCTGCTGCTCTTCTCGGCCAAGCCGCTGGTCTACTATCACAGCCTCTTCTTTCGCCTGAAGATGCTCGTTCTGTTGCTGGCACTAGTCAATGTCGTGCTGTTCCACCAGCGCTTCGGGCGCCGCCTTGCCCATTGGGATGATGCGGCACGGCTGCCGGCTGCACTCTCACTCGCAAGCTGGATCGCCGTCGTCATATGCGGGCGCATGATCGCCTACGACTGGTTCAACTGCGAAAAGCTGCGTCCGGACGGCGTGCTCAGCCTGCTCGCAAGCTGTCCAGGGTAAGCGACGTGATGTTCGAATGCCGCTACGGGGATGTGATCGAGGCCTGCGGGTTTTTCGACAGGTTCGTCTATCCCGTCTATGCCGGGCTCGACCAGTCGGCGCTTGCCGCCTGGATCAAGGCGTCGCTCTGGATCGTGCCTTGGGCCGGCGCTTTGCATCTGCTGGCATTGGGTCTGCTCGGCGGCGTGGTACTGATGGTCGACATGCGCGTGCTCGGCTTCGGGCTGACGTCTCTCGACGCGGACCAGGTGCGTCGCCTGATGCGCCCCCTTTGCCTGCTCGCCCTGGCACTTGCGTTCGCCTCCGGCCTCGTCATCGCCTTCGGCGAAATGCTGAAGATCTACGACAGCCCGCCCTATTGGCTGAAGATGGCGTCACTGCTGGCTGCGCTGGTCTTCATGTTCGGCGTTCGCGATCGCCTGATCGCAAGCGGCGGGCAGCTGTCCAAACCCGGCCGGGTTCTGGCCGCACTGTCCATGGCGCTTTGGGCCGGCGCCTTCGTGTGGTACGCGGAGGCCTATGCCTGGATCGCCATGGGTGCGCTCGTCGTGGTGCTCGCGGTCTTCGCCTGGCTCGGCCGGGGCGCCGGCAATGCCAGGACCAAGGCGGCTTCGCTGCTCTCGCTCGCCATGTGGCTGACCACGGCCGCTGCCGGGCGCTGGATCGCCTTCTACTGAGCGGCCTATTCGATTTCCGGCAACTCGGTATCCGCGCCGCCGCGCTCTCCGGGGTCGGTGCCGTCGCGCGGTGCACCGGTGCCGCTGGAGCCCATGAAGATCTTGCGACCGTCGGTGAAAGTGATGTCCCGACCGTTGGCCTTGCAGGCCGGTTCGCAGATGCGGTCCTTGCTCTGGTAGCCGCGCACGATGATCTCGGTCCCGGGCGCCAAGGTGTTGCGATCGACGCCGGCGCGCAGCAGGGTGTTCGGCGTTCCGCCCTCGACCATCCAGCGTGTTACCTGGCCGTCCTCGGCCACGACCTCGAGATGCACCCAGGTATGGGGATTGACCCATTCCATCTTGGTGATCTTCCCGCGCAGCAGCACCGGGGCCTTGGCGTCGAACTCGGCGGCGAAAGCGTGGTGCGC
Organism: uncultured Rhodospirillaceae bacterium; assembly: GCA_964555535.1. Taxonomy (GTDB): domain Bacteria; phylum Pseudomonadota; class Alphaproteobacteria; order UBA7887; family UBA7887; genus UBA7887. Next base: position 19,802 of record CAZKTK010000009.1, on the reverse strand, counting down.
CGCCGCACGGTCTGCGTTGAGCACACCGAGTGCGAGGACGGCGATGGTGAGGATGGCTTTGCGCATGTCCTTCTTCGCTATTCGGTTCTGCCGGCGGCCTGCGCTTCGACACGGCGAGCACCGGCGAGAATGCCGAACATGGAATAGTTCGCCTCGTGGCAGGCATATTCGTAGATCGGGCCCGCAGTCTTGCGCAGCACCATTTCCGCCCGCCAGGGTTTGCTGTACATCTCCGGATCCTCGACCGTGAATTCGTAGAAGATCTCGCTGTCGGAGACACGCGTGAAACGCTCCTCGACCACGGCATCGGGCGTCATGTAGAAGCGGTTGCGCAGGCCGAAGCGCATGCTGGCGCCCGGATGGAAGTTCACCGTGTCGACCACCAGCGTATCGCCCTCCCAGCGACCGATGCTGTCGCCGAGCCAGCCGCGGAGCGCCTTGTCGCGATGCGTGCCGCCGATGCGGATCAGCCTCGCATTGTGGTTCATCTCGACAAGAATAGCGACGGTGCCCGGGGTCTGTACGATCTGATAATTGTTGTTGTACAACACGTTCATCATGGGCGGCCCGCCGCTGGAACCGTAACCGATGATGCAGCGCTCGCCCGGCGCGCGCACTTCCGGGTCACTGGCGGAGGTATAGGCGATCATCGCCGCCTGGCGGGCCCGCCCCCCGCCTTGCCTTGTCCACGGCAGCTTGCCGTTCGCCGGATCGACGATCCAGGAGCTGCGATACTCGCCATTGATCTGCGCCACCTTGGTGCCGAAATCGATCCAAAAGCGATTGTAGCCGCTGACGCCATCGCTGGAGCCGGCGGCAAGCGCCGGGGCGTCGGGATCGGTGGGCTCGGCATCGGCGCGCGATCCCGCCAGTGCCTGGCGCTCCCAGGCCTCGGCTTCCGCCTGCGTCAACACCAGCTTGCTGATGTGTCCCGGCCGCTCCAGGGCGGTAACAGACGCATTGGTCCATATGCCCTGCATGTCGGGCGTGCCATCTGCCATGCGCGGCGGCTCGTAGTCGTCCCAGGGGCCAGCCATGGCGCCTGTTGCGACGATCATCAAGCAGAGAAGGGTTCTGATCATTCCAGTGGCTCCATGCGCAAGTGACCGTAGATCAGCTCCTCGACGAATTCGACGCAATTGAATTCCATAAGCTCCGCATCGGGCCCGATACGGCGATAGAGCGTCATGCTGATCGTCCACGGCTCGGTAAAGATCGACGGATCCTCGAGCGTCGCGGTGTAGGCGATGTGATCGGGTCCGATCTTGGTATAGCGCTCCGTGACCTTCAACTGGCTCGAGGCGAAATTTCCCGACCGGTCGAACCAGGTCTGGCCGTTCTGGGCGGTGACCTCGACGAGGAAGGTATCGCCGTCCCAATAGCCGTAGGACTGGCCCATCCAGGAATCGAGCGGCGCCTCGCCCGGGTCTTGCAGATGAATGTTGCGCACGGCGCCGGCATATTCGTAGACGAACAGCACGGCATCATCGTTCTGCAGGATCTGGAAAGGGAACGGCATGTAGGTGGCGCGCGGCACACCCGGCAAATAGCATTTGATTTCGGGATCGTGATCAATCCAGTTGGCACGGTTCTCGTTACGCGTCGCGAGGGCTTCCGGCCGATACGGGATGCGCCCGCCTTCCACCATGCTGGGCCCCGCCGGCACGGCACCGACAGCGCCGAGTGCCACAACGCGCGCGTCCGGCACGGGGCCGCGCGGACCCTTCCGCAATTGCATGGCGTGACGCGCATGGTGCGCTTCGAGGTCGTAGTTGGCGGTATTCAGCACCTGCCAGACACCGTTCAAGTCGCGATCCTCCGGGTCGGCCGCCTGTGCGCTTTGCGCGGCCAGACACATCCCCAGCAAGACACCCTTGGCGATTGCGCCCCACATTCGCTTCATTCGTCGCCCTCTCGACTCCCGCCGCGCCGCAACCCCGTCGTTGACCGGCGGCACAGAATACCGCCTTGCCGCCGGTTTCGTCCACATACGCACCGGCGCCGTCAAGGGCGGCCTGGAAACGCCATGTCATGCATTCCCGACAAATATGGTATGCTTTCTCCCAATGTTTGCCGTCGGGGGCGACGGCACAATCATAAATCTGGGGGCGAAGATGCGTGGAACGTCGAGACGACAGGTGATCAAGACATTCGTTGCCGGGGCCGCCGCGGCGGCAACGTCGACGTCGCTGCTGGAGGCCGCGTTCGGACAAACGGGTCGCGGCGAGCTGGCGCTTGCGGGCGGCGGGCGGGTGCTGGTCGAACGCCAGGAGCCCGATTGGATAGGCACCGTCGTCGATACCGGCGGCGAACGCATCAGCGACGGCACCGGCTGGGTCGTGCTCGACAGCGGACGGCTCATCGGCCTGGAAGAGGGCGTGGTGGTCGATGCGAGCATTGTCTCTGAAGATGACCCATTCGCGTTGCACACCGATACCGGTGGCTATGACCAGATCGTCTTTGTTCAGGACGGCTCGGCGCCGGTCAGCCGGGCCAATCCGGTTTGGACGCAGAACCCGATTCTGGCACGCCAGGCCCCGCTTTGGGACGACGCTCTCGAACTGCGGAATGCTCATGGGAATATCGGCGAATTGTCGCCACCGAACACAACCCCCGACATCCGGCCCGAGATTCCACAGGTGACGACGCCGAGGCCGGATGCGAACGTTTCCCCGCCGCCGCAGCCGCCAGTGCGAACGCGCGAGCGCATCCGCAACTGATCCGGCCGGGGCCTGCCCCATTGCCATAGCGGGCCCTTTGGCCCCGATCGGGGCAACAGCGCCATGTCCTATCAGGTCGATTGAGTCATAAAGACGTCCAAGCTCTGCAATCTGCGGTGCCGCTATTGCTATGAGTGGGACGATCTGGGCGACACGGCCCGCATGAGCCTTGACCTCTGGGAGAAAATCCTTATCGCCCTTAAGGCGCACATGGCAACCGCCGTAGAGCGCTATCGCCCATTTGCCGGGGTCCGGGCGCGACTGATCCTGCATGGCGGCGAGCCGATGGCGCTGCCGCTCGGCTATCTCGGTGATGTCATTGCCCTGCAAAACGAATTTCTGCCCGCGGAGTGGCTTGCCGAAGGCACGGTGAACCGTGCCCTGCAGACCAATCTCTATCGCGTGACGGACCCTATGCTGGCGCTACTGAAAGAGGCGCAATTCGGTATCGGCGTCTCCTATGATGGCGTTCCCGGCGTGCGCCTGTCCGCTGCGGGGGAAGAGACCGAGGCCCGCGTTCTGGAAAATCTGGAACGGCTCGAAGCATGGGGCTTCCCATTGGGCATCATCACGGTGCTGGCAGGCCACACCGCGCCCCACATCACCGAGATCTACGACAGCTTCCGCGAGCGGGTTCGCCGCCTGCGCTTTCTGCCCCTCTTCAACGGACCGGACTCGCGGTCGCTGGATCTGGTCGACGCCTCGCCCGAGCTGCTCACGGAAGCGCTCTGCCGGCTCTTCGTGCATTGGTTCGATCATGGCTGCCAGCCGGAGATGCTGCCCCTCAACGGCTATTTCCGCAGCGTTATCCTGAAGATGCTTGACCTGGAGCAGATGCCCTATGATCGGCGCAACACTGGCGACCATGTCTTCGTCGTCGACCTAGACGGCAAGCTTTATGCGCCCAATGCGGCGTACACGGGTGCCTTCGGCTCGCTCATGGAAAGCCCCATCGAAGAGATCCTGGACTCAGCCCCCTACCTGGCGACACTTGATGCGGACGATACCGCGCGCGCCTCGATCTGCGGCAGTTGTGACTATCGCGGCGGCTGCGATACCTATCCCCTGCTGAGCAATCCCGACGGCGGTATCGCCCAAGGCCGCTGTCTTGTCGCCAAGCCCGTATGCGAGTTCATCGAATCCTTTCTGCGACGCGAAGGCTTCGACGAAGGGGCCTTACGGGCCATGTTCGACGATATTGGTGCCGGGTTTTCCGATACAGCACCGGATCCTCTGCCGTTGTGAGTCCGCGATCCGCTAGAGCATATTTCGACCATACCACTCGAATAACGACCGCCGGCGCACAATAGATATCTTCCCGCAACGATACTGCTTCCTCGCGCTTTTTGCGCCTGTCTTCCTTGATACATGCACACGTTTTGGCCGTGGAAATTGGTATTGTGCACTACGACCCTAGGAATTAGACAATGTAATGCTCGAAGGTGGGGATCGTGGTGTCAGGCGTGAAATTCACAAAGCCCAGCAATGGCCAATAGCGGGCTGGGCTATTTCCCGTTGGGCGCAACAACCATATCGATCGGCAGAAGGCCGTCGATCGAACCGGAACACAAAAAAGAAACGAACGATGCAGATGACTGAAAATGCCGAACCAAGCCTCTTGGAACAGTTGGGGCTTTCCCAGCAGGAGATTGACCGTCGCCTGCATGCGTTCGATTTCACATCCACCACGCAGGCGAATCTCTCTTCCTTTTTGGGTCCCTTGGAGGCCGGGCTGCAAGATATCGTGGACGATTTCTACGCCCTGCAGCTGAAGGATAAGGAAATCTCCGCCATTATCGGAGCGCCGGATACTTTGGCGCGCCTGCGCGCGGCAATGCTGAACTACGTTACAACGCTCTTCAAGGCCGAGTTCGACGACTCCTATATCAACGGGCGCTTGCGCATCGGCAAGGTCCACAAACAGCTCTCGATCACGCCACGACTCTATATGGCCGGAATTTCCAACCTTCAGACCGTTCTCGATCGCCATATCGAAGCCGCGACTGAGGACGGCATGGATAGCGCGACCATCAAGGATGCCCTTCACAAGGCCTTGCTGTTCGACACCCAGCTCGTATTCGACGCTTATATAGACAGCTATCAGCAAGAGATGGAACAGGCGCGGGCGGAGGTCAACCGATACGCCTCGAGTCTGGAGCTGCGGGTCGAGACCCTGACCCGGCAACTGCATGAACAGTCCATTCGCGACGCGCTCACCGGATTGTACAACCGGCGCACCTTCCACAGGACCCTGGATCACGAGTTGAACGTGGCGCGCAGATTCGGACTGGCATTGTGCCTCGTGTATTTCGACCTGAACCGCTTCAAGGCCGTAAACGACACCCATGGTCACGAAGCCGGAGACACGGTTCTGCGTCAGGTGGGCGAACCCATGCTCTCCGTCACGCGTTCGGTCGATATCGGCTGCCGCTACGGCGGCGACGAATTCTGCATCATCATGCCGCGATGCGAAATCAACAACGCCGTCGCACCTTTGCAAAGGCTGATCAAGCGTTTCGATTCCGTCTGTCAGCACGATGTGACGTTTTCCATCGGTGTGGTGCAGTGCGGGCCGGCCGACTTCGAGGACGCCCAGACCCTGATCAACGAGGCCGATACGCGCATGTATGCCGCAAAGGCCGAGGCACACGAAACGCCCGGCCATCAGATGCGCACAGCCTGATTAGGTACGAAGCAGGCACCATCTGCCTGCAAGGCCCGCATTGTGACCGACCGGCGGCAAGCGTACACTTGCCTTGAAATCGCCCGAATTCCGTCGTCGCCGCGACATTCTTCGGTGGTTGCCTGCCGCGTGTCACATCAAGGGGACTCGTGATGTCGAAACTTTCGCTTTCCGCCGCCGGATTGGCAGCGCTTGGCATCGTGCTGCTGTCCCAATCCGCTTTCGCATTTTGCGGCTTCTACGTTGCCAAAGCCGACACGGATCTCTTCAACCAGGCTTCCAAGGTGGTGATTGCGCGTCACGCCGGCCGCACGGTCATCTCCATGGCCAACGACTATCAGGGCGAGATGGGCGAGTTCGCCATCGTGATCCCGGTCCCCACCGTACTTGAGCGCGAGCAGATACATGTTACCGAGAACGCACTCATCGACCACCTCGATGCCTATACCGCGCCGCGCCTGGTCGAGTATTTCGATGACAATCCCTGCCGTCGCTACGATGCCCTTACAGGCATCGCAGACAGCGCGATACCGCCAACGCCTTCGCCGGCCGACCTGCGCAACAAGGCGCTCGGCGTTACTGTCGAGGCGGAATACACAGTCGGCGAATACGACATCGTCATTCTTTCCGCCGAGCAGAGCGCGGGCTTGGCCACATGGCTGACCGAGAACGACTATCGCCTGCCCGACGGCGCCGAGGGCGTGCTCGGCCATTATCTCGCCAATGGCATGAAGTTCTTCCTCGCCAAGGTCAATCTCGGCGAACAGCTCAAGCTGGGCTTCACCTATCTGCGCCCGCTGCAGATCGCTTTCGAGTCGGAGAACTTCATGCTGCCCATCCGCCTCGGCATGCTCAATGCCAACGGGCCGCAGGAGCTGTTCGTCTTCACGCTGACCAAGACTGGCCGCGTCGAGCCGGTCAATTACCGCATGGTTCGCATCCCGGCCGACGTGCCGGTGCCGCTTTACGTGCGCGACGAGTTCGGCAACTTCTACCTCGACATGTTCGACCGGGCCGTGGCGCGCGAGGACATGCGCGCGGTGTTTCTCGAATATGCCTGGGACATGGCCTGGTGCGACCCCTGCGCCGCCGATCCGTTATCCGCCGAACAGTTGCGCGAGCTCGGCGCCTATTGGCAGGACGCCGGCTTCGACGAGGCAGGCCCCGCGCGAGACGTCTTCGTCACCCGCCTGCATCTGCGCTACGACCACACCACGTTTCCCGACGACCTCATGTTTCGCGAAACCGACGATCGTGAGAACTTTCAAGGCCGCTATATCATGTCCCATCCCTGGCTGGGTGAGCCCGAATGCCAGGAGGCGGCAACCTATTTGCAAAGCCTGCCCGAGCGTTTCGAACATATCGCCCAATCCATGGCCTCACTGACCGGTCGGCAGCTCTCGGACATCCGCGAGCGCATGGCCGCCACCGGCCAGGATGCGGCACCCATTCTTAACCGACCGCCGGACGATCCCTGGTGGCGACGCCTGTGGAGCGACGAGGAGTAGTCACGATGTTCCCTACCATCCGCCAACTGACAGTCTTCGCCCTCGTTCTTGCCGGCACCGCCCATGCCGATGACGAAGCCTTCCATGTCACCGGACATGAAGTCACCATCGACCGCGCCGTGCCGCAGCTGTGCGTGACATTCGACCGCCCCCTGGCACGTCCCCTGCCATTGCCGGCGGCGGATTACGTGGCGACCTCGGCGGGCGAGACGCTGGAGGTTACAGCGGCAAAGGATCGCCTGTGTCTGGCAGGCTACCGGCACGGCATCACGGTAGAGCTCACCATTCGCGCCGGCCTGCCCGCCGCGGACGGCTCGCGCCTGGCGGCCGATGCGCCGCAGACCATTACTATCGCCGACCGCCCGGCCTCGGTGTTGTTTTCGCGCTCGGCCTATATCCTGCCCAAGACCGGTCCGGCGGAGATCCCCCTGCGCACGGTCAACGTGCCGCGCCTCGAGCTCGATCTGATGCGGGTACCCCATCGCAACCTGCGCGACCTGCTGAACGAGGAAATCCTCGGTCAGGCGCTCGACGGCTGGCGCTCGAACATGGTCGCCAACGATATCGGTGCGCCGGTCTGGTTTGGCGAAATCACCATCGACGGCATCGCCAATCGCGAGGTCACGACGCGCGTTCCGCTCGAATCGCTGGTCGATCCCATCGAGCCCGGTGTCTATGTGCTGACCGCCGCGACAGCGGAGATGCAGGAATATTCCTGGGAAGACCGTCCCGCCCAATGGCTGGTCATCACCGACCTCGGTATCACCACCTATTCGAGCCGCACCGGCCTTGACGTGCAGTTGCGCTCGCTCGCCGCGGCCGAGCCCGTGTCGGGCGCGACACTGCAGCTCATCGCCCGCAACAACGACCTGCTGGCGGAAGCGGAAAGTGATGGCGATGGCTGGGCGCATTTCGCACCTGGCTTGCTGCGCGGCGCCGGCGGCGACCGCGCGGCGATGATCACGGCACGCCTCGGCGATGAGGATTTCGCCTTCATCGCCCTCGACGGACCGGGCCTCGATTTGTCGGAGCGCGGCAACGGTGGACGTGCCGCCCAGGGTCCGCTCGAAGCGTTTCTGTTCAGCGAGCGCGGCGCCTATCGCCCGGGCGAGAGCGTGCATCTGCGCGCCTTATTGCGCGACACCCATGGCGACGGGGTCGGCGGCCTGCCGCTGACCGTCATCGTCACCCGCCCCGACGGCGTCGAAGCGCTCAAGACGGTCGTCGACGGCGATGTTGTCGGCGGCTATGCCGTGGAAGTTCCCATCGCCTTGGCGGTGCCGACCGGCCAATGGCGCCTGGCCGCCCACATCTATCCCGACGGCCCTGCCGTCGGCCAGCTCCATGTACTGGTCAAGGATTTCGTGCCCGAGCGCCTGGAGCTGTCTCTGACAGCCGACCGCGAGCGGCTGGCGACCGGCGACCCGCTCACCGTCACCGCCCAGGCCGACTATCTCTATGGCGCACCGGGTGCCGGGCTCAGTATTGGCGGCCGCATGGTAGTGGAGCGCGACCCCGCGCCCTTTGCCGATTTCACCGATTACGTATTTGGCCTGACCAACAGGTTCGAACAGAAAATCCAGCGCCTCGATCGGATTGACTCCGACGAGAGCGGCCGCGCCGTCTTTGCCACGAGCGTGCCGGCGGGCCTAGACGCCTCCGGCCCGCTGCGGGCGCTGGTCTCCCTCGGCGTGCGCGACACCGACGGCCGCGAGGTGCGCCGCGGCATGAGCCTGCCGGTTTTTGCCACGCCGGTCGCCATCGGCCTCAAACCCCTGTTCGGCGATGGCGCGGCCGAGCCCGTCATGGACGAAGGCGGCGAAGCCCGCTTCGAAGCCATCGCCCTGGCACCCGACGGCAAGCCGCTGGCGGGACGCACGCTGACCGTCCAGTGGCTGCGCGAGATCCGCGATTACGACTGGTATCGCGATTATGACGGCTGGCACTACCGCGTCACCGTGCATGACAGCCCTCTCGAGCGCGAGCTTGTCACCACGGACAGTGACGGCCGCATTGAGCTCGCCCGCCGCTTCGACGGCTGGGGCGCCTTCCGTGTCGATGTGTACGATGACGAGACGGGCGCCGGCGCGGCGGTGGCTTTCCGCGCCGGCTGGCGCGCTGTCTCAGAGGCGCCGGATACGCCCGAGACGTTGAGCCTGGCACTGAGCGACGAGGACGTCGTGCCCGGCGACGAGCTCAAGGTCTTCGTCAAGGCGGCCTTTGCAGGCAAGGCCACCGTGACCATTGCCGGCGAGGCGCTGATCTGGCGTGAGAACGTGACCCTGCCTGCCGACGGCGCCGAGATCGCCATACCGGTGGGCGAAGACTGGCGCGGTGGCGTCTATGTCATGGCCACCGCCTATCGCCCGGGTACGGAAGAGACCGGCCGCGTGCCCGCACGTGCGCTCGGCATGCGCTGGGTGTCGGTCGATACCGCCTCGCGGAGCCTCGACGTTGCTATTGACGCGCCGCAGGAGGCGCGGCCCGGCGAAACCGTGACCGTCACCTTGCAGGCCGCGGCCGCAAGCGGCGAACCGCTCTATGCCAGTCTATTCGCTGTCGACGAAGGTATCCTGGCCATCACGGATTTCGCCAGTCCGCGCCCGCAACCCTTCTTCTTCGGCCAGCGCCGATTTGCCTTCGACGTACATGACTATTACGGCCGCGTGATTCGTGCCGCCGATGGCGAGAGCGCGGCGTTCGAGCTGCGCGCCTTGCCGCGGGTCGGCGGCGGCGCCGCGGCGCTGCGCAATCTTTTGGGCTCCGGCCGCCGCACCTTCAAGACCGTGGCGCTCGCGGCTGGCCCGCTGGCGCTCGATGCCGAGGGCAAGGCAGAGGTCGCGCTGGCACTGCCCGACTTCAACGGGCGCTTGCGCCTGATGGCCGTGGTCCATGGAAAAACCGCGCTGGGTTCGGGCGAGGATGCCATGCTGGTCCGAGCACCGGTGGTCGCGGAAATGCTGCCGCCACTGTTCCTGGCCCCCGGCGATGTGGCCGAGACAGCCTATCGCATGCACAATCTCTCCGGCCCTGCCGGCGAATACACGGTCACGCTTGCCGGCGAAGGCCCACTGACCGTGCATGCCGAGCCTTTTGTCGTCACTTTGGACGCCGACGGCAAAACCGACACGCGCTTCCCTGTCGAGGCGACGGAAGCCGGCGATGCCGCCTTGGCGCTTCTTATCGAGGGGCCGGACGGCTATCGCCAGGAGCGTCGCTGGGAGCTTGCGGTGCGCCCGCCAAGACCGTGGACCAGCGAACGCAATATGGTCGTGCTCACCCCCGGAGAGTCGCTCGATTTTGCCGGCGATGATCTGGAGCTCTACGAGCCCGGCACCGGCGAGCTCTCGATCACCGTCAGCAATCGACCCGATCTCGATGTCCCGGCACTGCTCGCAGACCTTGACCGCTATCCCTATGGCTGCCTCGAGCAGAGCATCAGCAGCACCATGCCGCTGGTCTATCTCGACGAGGTGGACACGCTGTGGGGAGGCGGCAATATCGATCGCACCAGCCTGCCCGGCCGCATCGCCGCGGGCATTGCGCGCATCGAGTCGAAGATGACCGGTTCCGGCGGCTTCGGCCTGTGGTCGCCGTCGGACAGCGTGCAGCCCTGGCTGACGGCCTATGCCTACGACTTCCTAGACCGCGCGCGCAGCCGCGGCCATCCCGTATCCGATGCCGTGATGGAACGGTCCGGAGAGTGGTTGCGCCGCTACCTGATCCAGGATTCGCCTGCCGATCACGTCACCGCCAAGGCCTATGCCCTGATGGTTCTGACGCGCTCCGGCGTGCTCGGTGCCAGCGAGACGCGCTATTGGGCGGACCGCCTGGCACCCAATGCCAAGCGTCTGCTGGCGCTGGCGCAGATCGAGGCGACACTGGCCCATTCCGGGGATGCCCCGGCCGCGCCCGCATTGGCATCGCTGACCGCGGGCGAGGATGCCAAAGGCACGCCACCGACACCGGCCGTGTTCTACGGCAGCTACGGCTCGCCTTTGCGCGACATCGCCGCCGCCTTGGCGACGGTGGGCCCCGAGGGGCTGGCGCCTGGGCTCTGGAGCAAGGGCGTGGAGATCCTCGAACGGGAATATGAGGCAAGCCAATACACCAGCACCCAAGAGAAAGTTTGGCTGCTGCTCGCCGCACGGGCCATGTTGCAGAACATGGGCGATGACATGACCTTTTCCGCTGGCGGGGAGTCGGTCGTCGGTCGCCAGGAGCCCTACTACCGAACCCTGACCGCGGCCGAGATCGCCGGCGGCTTCAGTGTTCGCAACGATGGCCAGGCAGGCGATCTGCGGGTATACGGCACGCGTACCGGCGTGCCAGCCATGGCCCTGCCGCCGGCCTATGAGAACATGGTCATCGAACGCCGGCTCTATACCCTCGATGGAGCACCGCTGCGCTCGCGCTCCCTGCGCCAGGGCGAACGTGTCATGGTCGTGCTGGCGGGGCGCTCGCTGTCGCGCTGGGAACACCGGGCACTGGTGGTCGATCTGCTGCCGGCCGGTCTGGAGATACAGCAGGGGCAGTTGGGCGGCAGCGAGCTTGCCAAGCTCAATATTCCCGCCGAACCCAAGGGCGAGGCCAATTTCGCGACCGGCGCGAATGCCGAGCTCGCCGTCATGGAGCACCTGACCGAGCCCGAATACGAGGCCGTGCGCGACGACCGCTACGTGGCGGCGGTGGACCTCAACCGCAATCGGCCATCCTTTACGTTGGCTTATATCGCACAGGTCGTCACCCCCGGCGTCTACGCCTATCCGGCGGCAACCGTCGAGGACATGTACCGGCCGGAATATTTCGCCCGCACGAACGAGGATACGCTGCGGGTGATGACGGCGCGCTGATGCGCTTTCGCTGGCTCATCGTCGTTGGACTGGCGCTGGCAGCGCCGGTAATGCTGCTGCCCTGGCTGGATGCGCGCTATCCGCCGGATCTTTCGCGGCTCGGCGACATCTCCTTCGCGGTCGAGGATCGCGAGGGCCGGCTGTTGCGCCTGTTCTCGACAGCTGATGACACGGTCCGCCTCGCCACAAATATCGACGACGTCGACCCGCTTTATCTCGACATGCTTGTGGCCTTCGAAGACAAGCGCTTCTGGGAGCATGGCGGTGTCGATCCGCTGGCCGTGCTGCGGGCCGCCGGCCAGGCTGTCGCAAATGGCCGCATCGTCTCCGGCGCCTCGACGCTGACCATGCAATGCGCGCGCCTGCTCGAGCCGCGCCCGCGCACCCTCCCCTCGAAAGTCATCGAGATGTTCCGCGCCTGGCAGCTCGAGCGCCGCTTCGACAAGCGCGAGATTCTTGGCATGTATCTCACCCTGGCGCCGTTCGGCGGGCGTTTGGAAGGCGTTCGCGCCGGCAGCCTGGCCTATTTCGGCGAAGAGCCTCGGCGCCTAAGCCCAGGCCAGGCGGCACTGCTGGTGGCCCTGCTCCAGGCGCCGAGCCGCCTGCGCCCGGATCGCCACCCGGACCGTGCGGCGGCGGCGCGCGCCAAGGTTTTGCGCCGTGTCGAGTCTCGTGGTGTCATCGCCCCGGCGACTTTGCGGACCACGCTCGTCGACGCCCTGCCTGCCCTGCGCTCCGACACGCCCTTCCTGGCGCCGCACCTGGCCCGGCGGTTGCGAAGCGAGACTGACGGTACAGTGGTCCGCAGCACTATCGACCGCCCCTTGCAAGAACGGCTGGAGGCCCTGGTCGGCAATGAGGCGACACGTTTCACGGCAGCCGAATCCATCGCCGTTCTGGTCGTCGACACCCTCGACCGCTCGGTTCTCGCCTATGTCGGTTCGTCGGATTTTGCCAATGAGGCGCGGCGCGGCCAAGTCGACATGGTCAGCGCCGTGCGCTCGCCCGGCTCGGCTCTCAAGCCGCTGATATACGGCATCGGCTTCGCCGACCGTGCCATTCATCCCGCGACCCTGATCCGCGACGCACCGACCCGCTTCGGCAGCTACCAGCCGCGCAATTTCCGCCGCGGCTATCTCGGCGAGGTCAGCGCGGCGGAGGCGCTGCGCCTGAGCCTGAACGTGCCGGCGGTGAAAGTGCTCGACCGCATCGGCCCAGTGCCGCTCGCCGAACGCCTGGCAGGTGCAGGCATCCCACTCAGACTGCCCCATGCCGGCGCCCGGCCCAGCCTGGCCATGGCGCTTGGCGGCGTCGGCGTCACCCTGGAGGAGCTGGTGCGTCTCTATGCGGCGCTCGCCGGCGATGGCGTGCCGCGGCCGCTGCGCTTCACGGATGCGCCCCTGCCATGGCCCGCGGCCGAGCCCCTGATCGGACGCCAGGCACGGGATTGGGTGGCGCGAATCCTGGCCGGCGTGCCACGCCCTCAGGGCTTTGCCGGCTCCGGCGGCATCGCCTACAAGACCGGCACCTCCTATGGCTTTCGCGACGCCTGGGCGGTGGGATTCGACAAACGCTATACGGTCGGCGTCTGGGTCGGGCGCGCCGACGGCACCGCCAGCCCCGAGCGCACCGGTCTCGAAGCCGCCGCACCGATCCTGCTGCGCACATTTGCCCTGCTGCCGGATGCGGGCGGCTTGAGCGCCTGGAACGAAAGCATGGACAGCGCACCGGACGGTCTCGCCAGGCTGGAGCGCGCCATACCCGGACAAGCCAAGGTGGCCGCGCCGAGCATTCAATATCCGATCGACGGCAGCGTGCTGCGCCTTGCCGACTTGCCCCACGGCCTGGCGCTCGAAGCCAGCGGCGGCCAGCGCCCCTTGGCCTGGTTGGTCAACCGGGAACCCTTGCCGGCGCCCCGCTGGCGGCGGCAGGCGAACTGGCAGCCCGACGGCCCCGGCTTCGCCCAAGTCACGGTCATAGACGCCCTCGGCCGCGCCGCCGCATCCACGGTGCGTATCGTCGAGCGCTAGCGCCACATAATTGGTGACAGTTACCTATTATTTCTAAATTTTTTAAAAAATATCAATCGACTATAGAATGTGCGACATTTCAAAGCACATTAACATATTGAAATTATTGATAAATTTCCGGAGCAATAGGTAACTGTCACCGGTTGCACCGGTTGTGTTCGGGAGGGTGTCGTCGTGTGCTTAGGCCCTACCAAGGCCGCTCCACGACCGGGTCGCGCATGCGGGCATCTTCCCATTCCTGACGCTGGGCTTCGGCCTCGCGGGTCTTGCTCTGCACCAGTTCGATGAGGTCCTCGGCCTCTTCACGCGTCATGGTGAAACGGGCACCGCCGCCGGGGCTCCCGCTCGATGCGTTGTCCTCGTTGGGCAGGCCCTTGGGCGGCGCATCGCTCGCCTCGCCGGCATTGTTCTGCGCCGCCTGATCGGTCACCGGCTGCGCGCCGGGGCCGGGTTGATTGCCCGAGGCGCCGGTGGCATCGCCCGGCTTGCCCGAGGCCTGGGGCGATTCCTCGGCCTGCGGCGGCCCGCTCTGCCCCCGCTTCTCCGACAATTCGTCTAGCAAGCGATAGGCAAGCTCCAGATTGTACATGGCATCCGCCATATCGGGCTGCAGGGACAATGCGGCGCGATAGGTCTCGATCGCCTGCTCGATGAAGCTCGCCGCATCCTCCACAGACGCCGAGCGCGACTGCAAGGCCTGCACATAGCGGGCATTGCCGAGATTGTAATAGGCCAACGCCGCAAGCTTGGTGTCATCGGTATTGAAGGCATCCGACAGGGCGACCTCGGCGGCCTTTGGATCACCCGCCTGAAGCCGCGCCACGCCGATATTGAATGAGACGAGGGGCTCGCCGGGAAGCTTTGATTGCGCCGCCTTGTAAAGCGCCTCCGCCTCCTCGTAGCGCTCCTCCGCATAGAGGGCATTGCCTTGCGCAACCGCATCGTAAGGGGAATCGGTATCGGCAAAGCCGGTCAAGGCGAACAGCAGCATGACGGCGGCGCTGGCCGTCAGCGGTCGGCGCGATTGCCCCGCCAGCCGCGGCCGGGGCTGTTCACCGAGAAGCATCTCGATAGCCAGCAACAACAAGGCGGCAACCGCCAGCCAGCGGAACAGCTCGCTGGTGTGGGTCTGGGCCAGCCCTTCCAGCTCGCGCTCGCGTTTGACCGCAATCGAGTCGTGAAAGAGCTTGCCGAGTTCGACGGGCGCGGTGCGCGCACCCACATAGACCCCGCCGGTTATGCCAGCGATCTGGCGCAACAGGGGCTCCTGGAGCTTGGTCACGACCGTCTCGCCATTGTGCAGCAGTGGCGCCCGTTCGCCGGCCGCGCTGGTCAGCACGATGGAAGAACCGGTCAGGGGGTTGCCGATGCCGACCGGATAGATGGTGACGCCGAGGCGGGCGGCCTCTCGCGCCGCCGACAATGTGGTGCCACCATGGTCCTCGCCATCGCTGATCAGGATCACATCGGTATATTGCGACGCCCCCGGCCCGAGCTCCCGCAGGACCTTGCCGATGGCGTTGCCGATAAGGCTGCCGCGGCGCGGCGCCGCACCACTGCGCACGCCTTCGAGGCGGCCGAGGAAAAAGGCGTAGTCCAGCGTCACCGGACTGTGCCGGGTGGCACGGCCGGCGAATGTCACCAGGCCGAGGCGGTGGCCGCCGGTCTCGGAGATCGCCTCGACCATGCCGGCGATGCCCGCCTTCGCCGCCTCCAGGCGGTTCGGCTCGGCGTCCTCGGCCAGCATGCTGCGGGAAATATCGAGCAGGAAGATGATATCGCGGCCCGTGCGCGGCGCGTCTTCGACGCTGTCGCCCCAGCGTGGCCCCATGACGGCAACGACCAGCAAGGCCACCGCGCCTGCCTGCGCCACCGCCTTGGTCCAGCGCCTGCGATCGCGTGCGGCGCTTTCGGCACCCGTGGCGTCCTCGCCAAGAAAGGCCGCGCGTGCCTGATGGCGGCGTCGGATGCCATAGGCCGTCAGGGCCAGCACCAAAGGTACCAGCACGAGAAGAATGGCGAGTAACGGGGCTTCGAAGTGCATCTCTTTCCCCTACGGCGTCGTGCGCAAGACAGTATTGCCGAGCGCCGCCTCCAGCAACAGCAGCAACAGCGCAAAGCCGAGAAATGCCGGGAATATCTGGACCGAGCGCTGATACTGCTCGACCACCTGGGTCGAAGTCTCGAGCTTGTCGATCTCGCTATAGATATCCGCAAGAGCTCTGCCGTCCGTGGCGCGGAAGAACTTGCCGCCTGTCGTGTCGGCGATCTCCTTGAGCAGGAACTGGTCGAGGAAACCCGGAGTCGCCATGGTGCGCGTCCCGTCGTCAGCCGTCACGGTCGTCGTCGGCGCGGCATCGCGGCCGCCGGCACCAATGGTGTGCACGGTGATGTCGAAGGTCTTGGCCACCCAGGCCGCGTCCATGGGATGAACCGAGCCGGCATTGTTGTTGCCGTCGGTCAGGACCACCATCACCTTGCTCTCGGCCTCGGCATCGCGCAGCAGATCCGTGGCCATGACCATGGCATCGCCGATGGCGGTGCCGTCTTCCTGGGGCACGACAATGATCTCGACCGCATCCAGCGTGGCAAGAAAGGCGGCATGATCGAGGGTCAAGGGGCTGACCGTATCGGCAAAGCGAGCGAAGCTGACAAGGCCCAAGGCGTCGCCTTCACGCCCCTCGCTGTCAGGCCCACGGCCATTGACGAAATCGCGCAGGGTCGCCTTCACCACGTCCAGTCGGCTCGCGCGCTCCGCCGTGATCTGCAGATCTTCGGCAAGCATGCTGCTCGACGTATCCACGACCACGACAATGGCAACGCCTTCCTGATAGGCGCGGGACAGCTCCAGGCCCCAGCGCGGATCGGCCACCGCGAACACCGCCAGCGTCAGAGCGAGGCCGCGAGCCCAGGGCAGCGCCGCGGCGAAGCGCATGCGCGCGCTGCGCGGCAGGTCTGCGAGCGGCCCCGTGGTCGGATAGCCGATGGTGCCATGCCGCCGCTGGGCACGCTTGAGCAACAGCAGCAAGGGAACGGCGAGCAGCAGGATCAGGGCCAGGGGATCGTCGAAAGTCATGCCTTGGCCGCCGTTTCCTCGACAAAGGCCACAGCGGCGTGCAGGCGCGCGCGCATGTCGCTTTCCGCCGGTTGGCCACGGCCGAACTTTACGTTGTCGCATTGGCCGAGCGCGGGGCCGAGACCGTCGTTCGGCGGCGTCTCGGCGGCGCCAAGGATCTCTTCCGTGGTGCGCTTGGTAGCAGGCAGCCCAAAGCGCCCGGAGAGATAGGTGCGCAGGATGGCCGAAAGCCGGGCATGAAACTCGTGCACCCGCGCCCCATCGAGCCCTGCCAAGCGCTCGAGCGCCGCAAGCGCCAGGTCGTGGGCATGACGATGGGCCAGCCTGCGTCTGGTCTCTGCGTGTTTGCGTTTCAAGAACATGGCCAGCGCCAAAGCGCCAACGGCAACAAAGCCGAGGACGGCAAGCACCTGCCCGAGCGGCGGCAGCGTCGACGGCGCAATCAGCTCGAGCGGCGGCGCCACCCCTTTGGGCTGTGTCGGCAGGGCATCGTCGGGCAGCACGGAGGTGACCATCAGCTTCAACGGGCGCGTGCGCAAGCGCCGCATCTCGCTGCCGCCTTCCATCAACTCGCCGCCGCAGCGGTCCATGCGCACGCAGGCGAAATGGTTGACCGTGTTCTCGTCCTCCACCAGCACCGGCAGGGAGGGCAGGCGCTGCTCGCCGGCATCAACCGCGCGCAGGGTGTAGTGGCGCTCCCAGCGTTGCCATTCGTCGCCGGCCCAGAACGGGCCTTCGTCGCGCTCCCCGAGAACGCGGAACGGCCCCATGGTGCCGTCGCCGCTGGGCAAAGCTATGGCCAGGCCGACCGGGGTCTCGACCGCAATGGAAACATGCACCGGGTCGACGATGGCAGTTATCGAGCGATCGGCGGTGACGCTGATCCGTGCGCTGCGATACGTGGACTCAGCCACCTGCGGCACCAACTCTTCCACCAGCGCCTGCGCACACAGGACGGCAATGAGAGATACAGCGAATGCGGCGGAGCGGACCATGTGCCCTAGGCTATGAGGTTTCTGATCGTGGCAAAAAGCGGGCTTTCGACGTCACTATACCCATCGAGAATGCTGAAGTGATTTTCGCCCTCGATGGGAAGATAGTCCGCCTCGTGCCCTGCGCCCGTCCAAGCAGCGTGGAAATCTGCGCTTTGGCGCACGAAATCCCCGGTCTCCGCGGCGCCGACGGCCACCGTCAGCGGCGGTGCGCTGGCGGGGATATGGTCGATGGGGCTGAGCTGGGCGATATCGTGGGCGCCAAGCTGCACCGCGGTCTGCACGAAGGTATAGGGCACCGGGCGCAGGTCGAAGACGCCGCTGATGGCGCAGGCTCCCTTGATCAGGTCCGCCGGCAGGCCGTAATCCCCGGCCCAATCGGTCTCCAGCATCATCGCCGTGAGGTGACCGCCGGCGCTATGCCCCGAAATGGTGATACGCTCGGGATCGCCGCCATAGTCGGCGATATTGTTATAGATCCAGGCCAGCGCGGCGCGGCTCTGGCGCACGATCTCGGCAACCGAGACCTTGGGGCAGAGGGCGTAATTGCTGACCACGACGCAAGCCCCGGCAGCCACCAGCTCGGGCGCGACGAAGCTGAAATCCTGGGCCGTGAAGCGGCGCCAATAGCCGCCGTGAATGAAGAGGTGAACCGGCGCCTTGCCGCCCTCGCCCTTGGCCGGGAAGATGTCGAGATATTCCTCGACCGTCGGCCCGAAGGCGACGCCGAGGACCGAGTCCAGACCATCGCGCGCCTTGGCGCTGTCGCTTGTCCAGCGCTCGGTTATCTCGCCCGCCTCGGGCACGGCGACGGTCAGATTGTAGTGGGCGTCGATCTCGTCAAGGGTCTCGTAATCGCGATAGAGCATGGTCGGCGGTCCTCCTCGGCCCCTCTCATACCCGAGCCGGGCTGCCGGATCGACCCTTTCGAGCCCGCGTGGTAGACCGTGAGCATGAATAATCGGGACAAATCCGGCGAAGCGGTGATGGTCACGCGTGACGATGGCCTGCCGCCGGCGCTGGCCGATGCGGCCAATTCGTCACTCACGCTGCGCATCGCGCGGGCCGGCGGCCGGGCCTGGCGGCGCGACGACGGCAGCCTCTCCGTGGCCTTCGCCTCGCCCCTGACAGCGGTGCGCTGCGCCCTCAGGGTGAACTGGGACATGACGGCGATGTTCAGCGGCGAACACGGCTTCGCCATGGGTATTGCTTTGGCGGAAAGCGAGGCGGCCGAGCTTGCGACGCTCTCAGAGCGCGGGCTCGTCGTCTCCACGGACATTCGCGATGCGGTGGACAGCGAAGTCGATGTCGACTACGAGGCCTGCGGCGAGAACAGGTGGCTCGCGCTGCCGCGCCACGAGGGCCGAGGGATCTTCCGCTTCAAGCCCTGGACCAGCCCGCGGCGGCGGCGCGGCAGCCTGATCGCCGCCGCGATCCTCATAGCCATAACCTTCTTCGGACTGCTGTTCAGCGAGCCGCCGCCCCCGCGTTAGAGCTTGACCACGGTGCGCCCGCGCACCTCGGCCTTGAGAATGCGCCCCAGCACATCCGGCAAGCCGTCGAGATCGGTCTCCACGGCGATGGTCTCTCCCAGGCTATCGGGCTTGAGTTCGCCTGCCATGCGCTGCCAGAGGGCGGGCCGCTCGGACATCGGGCACATCACCGAGTCGATACCGAGGATGGAGACGCCACGCAGCAGCAGCGGCAGCACCGTCGAGGAATAGGCGAAACCGCCGGTCAGCCCCGTGCAAGCCACGGCACCCCGATATTTGAGACGGGCGAGCAGCCACGGCAGCGTCGTGCCGCCGACCTGGTCGATGGCGGCGGCATAGGTCTCCTTGTCAAGCGGTCGGCCCTCCGCCGAAACCTCGTCGCGGCTGAGGATGGTGCTGGCGCCGAGGCCGCGCAGATAGTCGTGCTCGGCGGCCTTGCCGGTCGAG
>CAZKTK010000008.1:0-23525 GCA_964555535.1 uncultured Rhodospirillaceae bacterium | reverse complement strand
ATGCCGAGATGCGGTTGCGCGGTGCCTCCTTGCCGGACAGCTATTTGCTGCGTGCCCTGCGGCAGGATGGCAGTACCGTTTGGCTGGAAACCCTGGTGACGGTCGTCGAGTGGGACGGCCAGCCCGCGATCCAATCGGTGTTCTCCGACATCACAGAGCGCAAGCACGCCGAAGAAGCGCTTGCTGCCAGCGAACAACGGTTCAAGGATTTTACCGAATCCGGATCGGATTGGTACTGGGAGACCGACGCCGAGCACCGTTTCATTGCCGAGTATATGAACTTCGAAGCGGTCAGTCCGCGGCGCTGGAGAAGCGTGGTGGGCTTGACCCGCCTCGACTTGAGAATGCCCGATGACCACGACGATGCCTCCTGGGCCGCGCATCGCGCAACGTTGGACGCTCGCCAGCCGTTCCGCAATTTCAACTACCGCACTCGCCATGACGATGGCTCCGTCCACAATATCCGAACCAGCGGCAAGCCGATTTACGACGAACAGC
Source organism: uncultured Rhodospirillaceae bacterium (assembly GCA_964555535.1). Taxonomy (GTDB): domain Bacteria; phylum Pseudomonadota; class Alphaproteobacteria; order UBA7887; family UBA7887; genus UBA7887. The sequence continues at coordinate 23,027 of CAZKTK010000008.1, read as the reverse complement.
AACACTTTGTCGGCTATCGCGGCACCGCTTCCGATGTCACCGCCGAGGTGCAGGCGATGGAGGCCGCCGCCAAGGCCCAGGAAGAGCTGCGGGATGCCATAGCCAACATCTCCGAGGGCTTCGCCTATTTCGATGTAGAGGACAGGTTGGCATACATCAATGAGCAGTATCGCGAGATCGCCCACGAGACCGCCGATTTGTTGGTGCCCGGAAGAACCATGGAGGAGATCGTTCGGGAGTCGGCGGCGCGTGGCGCCTACGCTGCATCTATGGGCAGCGGGGAAGACTGGATATCGGAACGCTTGGCCCGTTTCCACAGCGCCTCGGGCAGCCACTTGATCGAGCGCTCGGATGGCCGTTGCCTGCGCGTCAGCGAGCGCAAGACCTCAAGCGGCGGCACCGTGAGCGTGGCAAGCAACATAACCGAGCTCAAGATCCAGGGCGAGGAGCTGCGCCTGAGCGAGCAGCGCTTTCGCAACCTGATCGAAGGCTCGATCCAGGGTCTCGTGGTCTTCCTCGATGCCAAGCCGGTCTTCGCGAACCAGGCTACCGCCGACATTCTCGGCTATGACAGCCCCGACGATATCGTTCGCCTCGAAACGGTGGATAGCTATTTGCATCCGGCCCAGAGGGAGCGGCTGCGGAAGAATCGCGAGGCCCGCATGCGCGGCGAGCCGGCGCCGGATATCGTAGAGTTTCGTGCTATCCGCAAAGACGGCTCGATCGTCTGGCTGGAGGCAAGGCCGACAATGATTACCTGGGACGGCGTACCTGCCTTGCAAGCCACCTGCATAGATATCACCGAACGCAAGAACGCGGAAGACGCCTTACAGCGCGCCCATGACGAGCTGGAACTCAAGGTCGCGGAGCGCACTCGCGAACTGCAGGAAGAGGTCGCCGAACGCAAGGCGGCGCAGGACGAGGCGACGCGGGCAAACCATGCCAAGTCCGATTTTCTGTCGGCCATGAGCCATGAACTGCGCACCCCGCTCAACGCCATTCTCGGCTTCACCCAATTGTTGCAGGACTATCCGGACCAGCCGCTCAACGATGAGCAGCGAAGCCACATCGAGCAGATCCTCGATGGTGGCAGGCATCTGCTGGGGCTGGTCAACGAGGTTCTCGACTTGTCGCGTGTCGAGGCGGGGCGCCTCCCCCTCTCTCTCGGGCCCGTCGCTCTGGCGCCGACGGTTCGCGAGAGCCTGGATCTGGTGCGGCAGCTGGCCACTGAGCGCAATATCACCCTCGCCTTCGAGGCAGAGACGGCCGCGCAGACACTGGTGACAGCCGACTCCAGCCGGCTCAAACAAGTCCTGCTCAACATCCTTTCCAATGCGGTGAAGTACAATCGCAATGGCGGCTCGGTTACCGTGGCCGTGACGGCTGGCGGCAGCGACATGGTGCGAGTCAGTGTCAGCGATACGGGCCAGGGCATCGCCGCGGAAGTGCATGACGAGGTCTTCCGCCCCTTCTCATGGCTTGGCGCCGAGGCTTCGAAAGTCGAGGGCACGGGTATCGGCCTGACCATAAGCCGGCAACTCATGGAAACCATGGACGGCAGGCTTGATTTTCAGAGCACGCCCGGCGAAGGCAGCACCTTCTGGCTCGAGATCCCGCGTGCCGAGCGGCAACCATCCGCGCAAACCGGCGCCTGAGGCGCCTGTGAGCTTGTATGGCGCTTCCGCCTGGGGTCTAATCGCCCATCTGGAGCGTCGACACTGCCACGCGAATTGCTGTCGATGGCTGAGCAAGGGGCGGGCCGCAATATACGCGTAGCTTCGTATCGGCGGCCGAGGTGCTGGCATGAGAGACATCGCGGCATGGTTGGATGACATCGGCCTCGGCAGATATCGCGACACCTTCGAGAAGAACGAAATCAATGGCGAGAGCCTAACGCTGCTCAGCGACAACGACCTCAAGGCACTGGGTCTGCCTCTGGGTCCGCGACGGCGCGTGCTCGATGCCCTGAAGAGCGAAACGCCCCTGGAAGCAGTGGATGACGGTGCCGGCGATGCCGCCGAGCGACGGCAGATATCGGTGCTCTATTGCGATCTCGTCGGCTCCACTGCATTGGCCACACGCCTCGATCCGGAGGACATGCGCACGCTGATGGCCGTCTACCGTCAGGCGGCGGGCCAGGTCATCGAGCGCTATGGCGGCCATATCGCGCAGTATCTCGGCGACGGCATGATGGTCTATTTCGGCTGGCCGCAGGCCCATGAGGACGATTCCCACAGAGCCGTCCGCACAGGCCTGGAAATCATCGAGGCGGTCCGGGCCATCGACACGCCGGAGGCATTGCGGGTGCGGATCGGCATTGCGACGGGACCGGTGGTCGTGGGCGCGGTCAGCGGCAGCGATGCCACGGTGCCGAAGCTCGCCGTCGGCGAAACCCCCAATCTTGCCGCGGGCATGCAGGCCCTGGCGGAAACGGACGAACTGGTCATATCGCAACAGACGCGCCAGCTGGTCGGCGGCACTTTCGACTGCGAGGACATTGGCGAACATGCGGTCCGCGGTGCGGCCAGCCCCGTCCACCTGTGGCGCGTGACCGGCCGCAGCGGCGTCGGCGACCGCTTTACCGCGGCCCACCCCCTGCCCTTGTCGAAAATCATCGGTCGCTCAGCCGAGGTTGCTCTGCTAACCGACCGTTGGGACCTGGCGGTCAACGGCGAGGCACAGCTGGTCATGGTTTGCGGCGAACCGGGCATCGGCAAGAGCCGCCTGGTCGAAGAACTGCACGACAGTGTCGCGGATCAGCCCTGCATCCATATTCGATTCCAATGCTCTCCGTACCATGCCAATTCCGCCCTCTATCCCTTGACTCGCCAACTCGAACGGGGAGCCGGCTTCGCCGCGCACGATTCCGATGCGATCAAGCTCGACAAGCTGGAAACCATGCTTTCCCAGGGCAGCGACGACTTTCGGCACACGGCGGCGCTACTGGCGCCCTTCCTCGGCATCGACACCGGCGACCGCTATCCCAAGCTAGGCATGAGCCCAAGGCGGCAAAAATCCGAAGCCATGGACGCCATGGCCGACTATCTCGCCGGGCTTTCGACGGTGAAACCTCTGCTGATGATCCTCGAGGATGCACACTGGATCGACCCTTCCTCGGAAGAGGCGATGGAACGCGTGGTCACGCGCATGATCGGCCATCGGGCACTGCTGGTGGTGACGCACCGCCCGGAATATACGCCGCGCTGGAGCAATCTCGGCCACGCCACGGCGCTGGGGCTCGGCCATCTCGGCCGCCATCAGGTTAAGGAGCTGGCATTGCAGATATGCGGCGACCGTCCTTTGCCCGAGGCGGTGCTCACGCAGATCACAGCCCGTACAGACGGGGTGCCGCTTTACGTCGAAGAGCTCACAAAATCGGTGATCGAGAGCAACGCGGAGAACGATGCCTTGCCCGGTGGCGACGGCGGGGCTGTGCCGGCCTCACTGCGCGACAGCCTTACCGGACGCCTCGACCGCCTGGAACATGGCCGAAATGTCGCTCAGATCGGCGCCTGCATCGGACGCACGTTCAGCCACGACATGCTCAGCGCTGTCGCCGACATGCCTGAAGATACCCTGCAGGAATCCCTGGAAGAGCTTGTGCAATCTGGCTTGCTGTCGCGCGCAGGCGCACCCTCGGAACAGCGCTATCGCTTCAAGCACGCTCTCGTGCAGGACGCAGCCCACGACCTTTTGCTGAAGAGCAGGAGGCAAGCCATCCACGGGCGCATTGCCGATATCCTGTTGCGCGACCAGAAGGATGTCGCCGCGCAGGTTCCGGAGGTCATCGCCCAGCATTTTGCCGAAGCCGGCAACCCGGCCAAGGCCGTCGAATATTGGCTTGCGGCCGGCGCCGTCGCTTTCGGTCGGTTCGCCTATGCCGAGGCCGTCGAGCATTCGAATGCCGGGCTCTCCCACCTGCAATATCTCGACGAGGGTATTGCGCGGGATCGGCTGGAACTCGCGCTGTCCCTGCTGCTCGGCGGCGCCTACCTTCAGGTACGAGGTTTTGCCGCCGACCAGGTGCGCGACGCCCACACCAGGGCGCTGAGCCTCGCCGAAGCCCTTGGCGATGAACGCCACACCTTCATTGCGCTGGTCGGTTTGGCGGTATGGTACATGGTGCGCGGCCCGCAACGCCGAAGCCGAGAATTGATGGAGCGGCTTCAGGGGGTCGCGGCAAAGATCGGCGAGCCTGCGTTCTTGGTCGTGGCCGACCTTTTGCACGGTATTCTCAACGTGTTCATGGCCGACAACGTGGCAGCCCGCATGCGGCTCGGCCGGGTGCTGGATCTGGCGCCATCCGTGGAACCGGCGGACGTTATCAAGATTGTCGGCGCCGACCCCCTATGCCAGGCGAACCTTTGGTTAAGCATCGCGTTGTGGCGCCTAGGCTATCCGGATCAGGCCTGTGTCCACCTGGACAAATGCGTGGCCCGAGGCGATGCGGTCGATCATCCGGCAAGCCGTGCCGGTGCACGCTGCATGGGGGCGGTTACCCTGCTGGAACGCGGCGAGCTGGAAGAGGCTGTTGCCATGGCCATGGAAGGCTCCACTTATGCCAAGGAGCAAAGCCTGCCCGATTGGGAGGCCATCGGCCTCGGCTCCAGCGGCAACGCCATGTTGCGGATGGGCAAGATCGACGACGCGGAAAAGGTGCTAACGGTCGCCAACGACATGCGCGCGGTGACCGGCAACGGCTTTCATAATCCGGAGCTTTATCAAGGCCGCATCAGCTTGGCGCGTGGCGACGGCGACGCTGCGATCGCCATCGTCGACGAGACCCTGCCCTTGATCCGCGACGCCGGGGAGTTCTGGTACGAAGTCGAGTTTCTGCGCCTCAAGGGCCTGGCGCTGGCAGCCAAGGGCGAGACCCATCATCCAGCTGCGGAAGCGGCATTCCTGGAGGCGATTTCCGCGGCCCAGACGCAATCCGCCAAGAGCTTCGAGCTGCGCGCGGCCATTGACCTGGCAAAACTCTGGCAAGCGGCCGGGCGCGGTGACGAGGTGAAATCTCTCCTGGCGCCCCTCTATGACTGGTTCAATGAAGGCTTCGACACCACCGACCTCAAGACCGCCCGCGCCTTGTTGCAACAGCCGGCCTAGAGCCCTTCCCATCGTCGATCTATGCGCTAGATTGGCGCCATGACACAGCTCTCCGTACTCGACCTCGCCTATATCGGCGAAGGCTTCACGCCGGCCCACGCCCTGGCCAATGCGCTCGACCTGGCACAGCACGCCGAGGCCGCCGGTTATGCGCGCTTCTGGATGGCGGAGCATCACAATCTCGCCGGCATCGCCAGCGCCGCGACCGCCGTGTGCCTATGCCATATCGCCAACGGCACCGAGACGATCCGCGTCGGTGCCGGTGGCGTCATGCTGCCCAACCATTCCCCAATCGTGATTGCCGAACAGTTCGGCACCCTGGCTACGCTCTTCCCAGGGCGCATCGACCTCGGCCTCGGCCGGGCGCCGGGCACCGACCAGCACACCCTGCAGGCGCTGCGGCGGGGCCCGGATTCATCGGAGCGCTTCCCCCAGGATGTCGTCGAGCTGCAAGCCTTGCTCGGACCGCCGCAGGAAAATCAGGCCATCCATGCGATTCCGGGCGAGGATACCAATGTGCCCCTATGGATCCTTGGTTCGAGCCTGTTCGGCGCCCAGCTCGCAGCCATGCTCGGGCTGCCATACGCCTTCGCATCCCATTTCGCACCGCAGGCCTTGATGCAGGCGGTATCGATATACCGGGAGCGCTTCGAGCCGTCGGCGCAGCTCGCCGAGCCTTATGTGATGGTCGCCTGCAACGCCATTGTGGCCGGCACAGAAGATGAGGCGCGACGCCTGTTCACCACGCCGCAACAGCAGTTCACCCGCATGGTACGCGGCACCCGCGGGCAGCTGCCGCCGCCGATCGACGATATCGAGGACTTCTGGTCACCCATGGAAAAAGCGCAAACGTCGTCGATGCTTGCCTGCTCGTATTGCGGCTCGCAGGAAACGATCAAGGCAAAGCTGGCACCGTTGATCGAAGCGACCGGCGCGGACGAATTGATCGTATCGGCCCCGATCTGGGACCACCAGGCCCGGGTTCGCTCCTTCGAGCTGCTGGCCCGGGCCATGGCGTAGAGCGCTTCAGGCGCCGCGGTAGGTCTGGCTTGCTTTGCAGCGGCGGCAGATGCGGTTGTGGGCGCCTTCGGAGTCGAAACTGCGACCGCACATCAGGCAACTGCGCGCTTGGCGCTCGCTGCGTGCTGTGCGTTTGACCTTGCGCCCCGTCTTCTCGCTGGCGCTCCGACGGCGATCTTTCTGCATTCCGTTTTTTTCTCGGTTTTCCATAGGGTTGGAATGACAGGCAAAGATGGCAACAAAAAGGCAAAATGAGGGTATTGCCGGGGTATCGCGCCACGGAAACGGTGACAGTTACCTATTTTCGTCCTCAGGTCTGGCATGGACACGGTTTGGAAATAGGTAACTGTCACCATTTCCTCTCGGCTGCAGAGACCGGTCAAGCCGGTTCCCCCTGACTCCGAAACGCTCTAGGTTGATGTGACTTGCAACCCCCGACATCCGGAGCCGCCATGTCCGATGACCTCACCACACTCTCGGCCACAGATCTGATCGAGCTTTATCGTGCGCGCAAGGTCTCGCCGGTGGATGTCTGCGAGGCGGTGCTGGCGCGTATCGACGCCACCCAGGACAGCCTCAATGCCTTCGTTACCGTCGATGGCGATGGCGCTCGGGCTGCGGCCAAGCGCTCGGAAGCGCGCTGGCAGGCGGGAGAGCCGCGCGGGCTGGTCGATGGCGTGCCGACCTCGGTCAAGGATCTCCTGCTGGTCAAGGGCATGCCGACCCTGCGCGGCTCGCTGTCGGTCGACCGCGAGCAGGCCTGGAACGAGGATTCCCCGGCCGCGGCGCGCCTGCGCGAGCATGGCGCGGTGATCCTCGGCAAGACCACGACGCCGGAGTTCGGCCACAAGGGGGTGACGGACAGCCCGGTCAGCGGCATCACCCGCAACCCCTGGGACACGGACAAGACGCCCGGTGGCTCCAGCGGCGGCGCGGGAGCAGCGGTGGCGGCCGGCATGGGGCCTCTGGCGGTCGGCACCGATGGCGGTGGCTCGATCCGCATCCCCTCCTCCTTCAGCGGCATATTCGGCATCAAGGCGACTTTCGGGCGCGTGCCGTCCTATCCGGCGAGCCCGAACAGCGGTGTCTCCCATGTCGGGCCGATGACGCGCACGGTGGCCGACGCGGCCCTGATGCTGACCGTGCTCAGCGAGCCCGATTGGCGCGACTGGTATGCGCTGCCCTATGACGGCACCGATTATCGCGCCAACCTGGAAGAAGCTCTGACCGGCCTGCGCGTCGCCTATTCGCCGACCCTCGGCATGGGCGATGTGCTCATCGATGGCGAGGTGCGGGCCAGGGTCGATGCAGCGGTCAAGGCTTTCGAAGGCCTCGGCGCCATCGTCGAGGAAACGGACCCGGTCTGGCCGCACGAGCCGGGCCAGGTTTTCGACGTCCACTGGGCCATGGGTGCGGCCGCGCTTGTCGCGGACTTGCCGGCCGAAAAGCGGGACCTGTTGGAAGCAAGCCTGCTGGCTTTCGCCGAGGCCGGCCGTGGAATTGATGGGCTCACCGTCAAACGGGCCGAGATGGCACGCGCGGCCAACGGCCTGGCGCTGGCGGAGTTCTTCGAGAGCCACGACATCGTCTTGTCCCCAACCTTGCCGGTGCCCGCCTTCAAGGCCGGCCAGCCGATTCCGTCCGATTCCTATGCCGAAAACCCCCTCGGCTGGATACCCTATACCTTTCCCATCAACCTGACGCGCAACCCGGCCGCCTCGGTGCCGTGCGGTTTCACCGATGCCGGCCTGCCGGTCGGGCTGCAGGTGATCGGCCCACTGTTCGGCGAGGCGGTGGTGCTTCGGGCCTGCCGCGCCTACGAGGAGGCCAATCCCTGGCATCAGCGCTGGCCGGAGCTCTGAGATGAGCGAGGCCGCGAACCGGCTGCGCGTCGACGGCGCCGGCCGCGCCCTGTTTACCGAATGGGCGGAAGCGGCCGGCTGCCAGGTCAGCGTGGACGGCATCGGTAACATGTTCGCCCGCCGGGCCGGCCGCGACGATAGCCTCGCTCCCGTGCTCGTCGGCAGCCATCTCGACAGCCAGCCGACCGGTGGCAAGTTTGATGGCGCCTATGGCGTGCTCGCCGCGCTCGAAGTGGTGGGCAGTCTGCAGGATGCCGGTGTCGAGACCCTGCGGCCGATCGAGATCGTCAACTGGACCAACGAGGAAGGCTCGCGCTTCGCCCCGGCAATGATGGGCTCGGGCGCCTATACGGGCGCGCTCAACCTGACGGCGGTGCTGGCACAGGAGGAAACCGGCGGCGGCCAGACCGTGGCCGAGGCCCTGGCCGAGCACGATCTGGCCGGCGCGGCCCCGGTCGGCGGGCGCGTGCCCCATGCCTATTTCGAGGCACATATCGAGCAGGGCCCGATCCTCGAGGCGGAAGGCCATACCATCGGCGTCGTCACCGCCATCCAGGGCATACGTTGGTTCGATTGCCGCATCGACGGCATGGAGGCCCATGCCGGGCCGACGCCGATGCCGGTGCGCAAGGACGCGCTGCTGGCGGCGGCCGGCCTGGTCGAACGCGTCAACGCCATCGCTCTCGAACACGCGCCCGACGGCCGCGGCACCGTGGGCGAGTTCCGCATCTCGCCGGATTCGCGCAATGTCATCCCCGGCTCGGTTCATCTCGGCATCGACATGCGCCATCCTGATGCCGATGCGCTCGCCGCAATGGCTGCCGCCCTACATGCTGCCCATGAAGGTCTGGAAGGCTATGGCGGTTCGCTGGAAGAGATCTGGTATTCGCCGCCCACCCTGTTCGACAGCGCCTGCGTGGCGGCGGTGCGCAATGCCGCCGACGCCCTCGGCGCGTCCCACCGGGACATCACAAGCGGGGCCGGGCACGATGCCAAATACATGGCCGACATCTGCCCGTCGGCGATGGTCTTCATCCCTTGCCGCGACGGCATCAGCCACAACGAGATCGAATCCGCCGAGCCAGAGCATGCCACCGTCGGCGCGGACGTGTTGTTGCTTGCGGTGCTGGAAAAGGCGCAGGAGCCCGCCTAGCGCCGGCCCGTGAGAGGGGGGACAGGACCGGCGCCGCGGCGAACCGCGTGGAGAGGAAGAAGCCTCACCAAAATGCCATCATGGCCCGGCCGCCGCAGTGAGGTAAGTCACAAGCGAGAAAGACGACCACCAAGGAGCCCGAAATGATCGTCAAGCAGCTCTACACCGACAACGCATACCGAAATTTCAACTACCTGATCGCCTGTCCGGACAGCGGCGAGGCGCTGGCGGTCGACCCGCTCGATCACGAACGCTGCCTGGCCGCCGCCAAGGATGCCGGATGGGAGATCACCCAGGTGCTCAATACCCATGAGCATGGCGACCACACGGGCGGCAACAACGCCGTGATCGCCGCGACCGGTGCCAAACTGCTCGCCCACCACGGCGCCAAGAACAAGATCCCCGGGCTCGACAGGGGACTGTCCGCCGGTGATGTCATTACCATCGGCAAGCGCGTGGAACTCGAGGTTCTCGACACGCCGGGCCATACCATGAGCCATGTCTGCGTCATGGGACATGCAGACCAGCCGGCTCTGATTTGCGGCGATACGTTGTTCAATGCTGGTGCGGGCAATTGCCACAATGGCGGCCATCCCAAGGAGCTTTACGAAACCTTCGCCGGGCAACTGGCCGCCCTGCCCGACGATACCCTGATCTATCCGGGCCACGACTACATCGAGAACAATCTCGAATTCACGCTCGACCGCGAGCCGGACAATACCCGCGCGGCGGCGCTGCTCGACGAGTTGAAAGGGCAAGATCCGCACCAGGCCAAAGTGACGACGCTGGCATTGGAACGGGAGGTCAACACCTTCTTCCGCCTTCGCAGCCCCAGCGTTATCGCCGCGCTTCGCGAGCGTTTCACCAACCTGCCGGAGGCGCCCTCGCCACAGGAGGTGTTCCTGCATCTGCGCGAGCTTCGTAACAGCTGGTAAGGGAAAACGACGCCCGTGTGACGACTGTCACATGATCGGGGTGCGACCTCGTACACATTGATCCGTGGGAAGAGACCAAAGCTGGTCAAAGCGAGGAGAGCACCATGTATTACGATGACAGCTACCGCGAAAAGGCACGGCTTCGTGAATGGACTCTGAGGGCGCAGACGCTCGGCCTTACCATGGCCATCGGCACCATGTTCGGCTACGTCATGCATACGATCGCCGCGACCCCGGGAAATCGCAGCTGGTTCGCCGATACCGCTTTCATGACAGCCGCCACCGTGCGCAGCACATTTCAGATGGATGCCGCCGCGACGATCGCCTTGGTACCGGTCCTGGCAGTGGTTGGCCTGGCCTTGGGCGCTGTCGCAGCCAACACCAAACAGCCCGCCTGAACCTCAGGCAAAGCCTCCTCATAAAGCCGTCGCGCTTGCGTTTGCCAGCGCGCGGCTTATGATTGTAGAGTCAGTTTCAGAGCCCCCTTGTGACAGTGGACGCGCGGCTCCGCCCTCGCCCCGGATATCCTGGAAAACCTGGAAGCTGATCCCCGCCACGGCGAGCCGCGCCTGGCGGGCCTTGTGACTACCGAAGGAACGACCATGACTACTGGAACCGTCAAATGGTTCGACCGCACCCGCGGTTACGGCTTTATCGAGCCTGAAAATGGCTCAAAGGATGCATTTGTCCATATCTCCGCCGTAGAGCGTGCCGGCCTCTCCGATCTCCGTGAGGGCCAGAAGGTGCAGTTCGACCTGGAGCCTCAACAGAACGGTCGTGAGGCCGCGGAAAACCTGAAGATCATCGAATAGATTGTCGAAATCTGTACGATTTGGGCCCGTCCTAGCTGGACGGGCCCTTTGTATTCCTGGATGCCATCAAGGATCCCGACGCATTTCCCAATAGAGGGAGCGGTAGCGGATGTCCGCCAGTTCCGCCCCGTAGGTACCAGGATGGCGCCGGGCATGCTCGGCATAAGCGTCCGCCAGCACCAGTAGCTCATTCCCCCGGCTTGCGGCATCGCGCGCAAACAGCTCGAAATAGCCTTGCAAGGAAGCCTCCTCGGCCGGGTCGGACGCATCGGATAGGGCGGCCTCCGTTTGCGCGCGCAGCGACTGCTCCAGCATGGCCCCGGCCTTGCCAGCGATCTCAGCCAAGGCGCGCAGCACATACAAACGGCGCCCGGTCTGCTCGGTTCCTTGCAGCTCGGACAATCGGTTTGCCACATACCAACGGTAAGCCTCCGGCGATACGGGTGCGTCGATCATCACAGCCGCCAATACCCAATCCAACGCCCTGTCGAAAACCGCCGCCGGCGCCCAGGCATGCCGTCCGTCCCACACCTCGACCATGTGGCGCACGCTCGGCGGCAGGCCGCGACGCACACGCCCGGCATGGCTGAGGTTGAAGTCGAATGCGCCGAACGTGCCGTAGACCGCGGCTTCGGTATTCCCCTCTTCCTCGTAGACGCGCGGCCCCCACGGGCCGGCCGCTTGCAGGATGACACCGCGAAAACCGGGCCGCAGGCCGGGATAGACGCTGCACACCTTCGCCGCACCCGACAGGCCCGTACAAAACCGCATGGACTCATCGGCGCGCACCCTCTGCAGCACGTCGTCATGGGCGGCCACGAAGTTGGCCTGCCAGGCATTGGACCCGTTACGGGATTCGACCAGCATGACCACGATCCAACGCTCGCGCATCAGCCGGTCTGCCATTTCGCCCATTCCGACATTGCCCATAGGCCCCGCGATGAACATCACCGGATAGCGCCGGGTCGGGTCCGCGTCATAGTCGTCCGGCAACCAAAGCCGATAGTGAAACAGCATCGCCCCTTCGGCTCCCGGCGGCGCGGCAGCGATGAGATGCGTTTCACCCGGCGTTAAAGGGGCAGTAAGGGGTGTCGGGTCTTCGGCATTTGCTCCCCATGCCATAAGACACAGGATGCCGACCATTAAAAGGCGGTGCATGGGCTTTACGCCAGGACGGGACGCACGTGATGGCTGACGCTTACCCCGGCCCCCTGCGTCAAAGTCTGGTATACGACGCAATAGCGCTCGGTCAGTTCCAGCAACTTCGCCAAAGCCTCGGGCTCGGCATCGGTCTCCAGATCGAATGTCAGGCGGACGGATTCGAAACCCACCTTCGCCTCGCGGTCGATGCCAAGAGTGCCACGCATATCGATTTCGCCTTCCGCACGGACCTCGCCGGATACCAGCTCTATCCCGAGCGCGGTCGCGACAGCCTTGAGCGTAACCCCGGCACAAGCAGCCAGGGCCTGCAGCAGCATATCGCCGGAGCACGCCTGCAAGCCGCTGCCGCCGGTCGCCGGGTGCAAGCCCGCCTCCACCATGGCACGCCCGACATCCACAGAGCAGGAAACGCCCTCAGGATCGAGCGAGCCCGTGGCACGCAGCGTAATCAGGGCCGCCGCCGGTTCCGAACGATAACGCTCCTTGAACGGCGCCTGGATTTCCCGCAGTTCGTCGGCCTTCATGCGTCTCTCCCTCTGGCTGGCGATAATGCGCCCCCATTATTCACGGCTCATTCCCTTGCACAAATCACGCTATCGCGTGTCAAACGAGAACAGTCCGCTCCACCAGCCAATAGAGCCCAAGCCCGGCGATCATCAGCGAGGCAGCGCGTACCAACGCCGGGCTTCGCACGCCGCGCGAAGCAATCCGGTCAATGATCAGAAGCACAGGAACAGCCAAGGCGACAATGGCGACCTGTCCGATCTCGACCCCGATATTGAAGGCGGCCAACGCGATGCCGATTGCATCGCTTGGCAGCCCGAACTCCCGCAATACGCCGGCAAAGCCGAAACCGTGCACAAGTCCTAGCGCAAAGGTAATGCGCCAACGCGACTCGAGCCGTTGACCGAACAGGTTCTCCGCCGCGACCCAAATGATGCTGGCAGCGATGAGCGGCTCGACGATGTCCGACGGCAGACTGACTACGTCGAGCACCGCAAGCGCCAAGGTGATCGAATGGGCGATGGTGAAAGCCGTCACCACTTTGACGATCGGCCAAGCCCTTCTCGCCCACAGCAACAAGGCTATGAGAAAGGCAATGTGGTCGTACCCGATGAAGATATGGCTGATGCCCGAGCGAACATATCGCAGGAAGACCTCTATCAGGCTCGGCGGCGGTACTGCCGTAACCGCAAGCTCGGTGTACTTGCTCGTGAGCACATCCTGGATTTGCTCTTCGCCGCGATGCAACAGGACATTCTGAATGGCGAGCGGATTGCTGTCGTGAAATAGGGTATTGCGATAGACGATGGGATCGGCGTCGAGCCCGCAATCCCAGACAATCCAAAACAGAACGCCGTCTTCATCGACTTCCGGCGGGTCGGCTGCCGCCTGGCAAGCGGCGCCATCGCCACGGACCACGGTGACGTGGCGCAGGATACCCGCAATGGCCGCATCAGCGTTGGCCTCGAGGTCTGTCGCTCGGACCACGTCCAGATCCGCATCGACCATCATTATGCCGATCAACGTCTCCAGGTCGCTGCCCTTGACCGCCACCTCGCCCTCGACGGTCTGGCCATCGGCATACAGGGTGACACTGCTGACCCCGATACGGTGGGCCTGAGCCGGCGCCCCAAAGAGCACGAAGCCCCAGCACAAGGCAACCAGCCACACCCATAGCCGGCATGATATCGGGAAGGATCGCTGCATCGGTGCTATATGGCACAAAGCCAAAAGGCTGCAAAGCCTAACAGAATCTGTTTTGATCCGGGGATGGAAGAGCAAGCGACACCCCACCCGTTCTCTGGCTTCGTGCGCGCGGTGGCGCGCGGCGAAACCTTGTCGCAACCCCTGACCGAAGCCGAGGCGGAAACCGCCATGGCGCAGATTCTCGGCGGCGAGGCCGAGCCCGTCCAAATCGGCGCCTTTCTCGCCGTCCTGCGCTATCGCAAGGAGACAGCCGGCGAGCTCGCCGGCTTCGTGAGCGCGACGCGGAAACGCCTGCGCTTCGGCGATGGCATTGCCGTCGATCTCGATTGGCCGTCTTATGCGGACCGCCACAAGCAGCTTCCCTACTTCCTGCTCGCCGCCCTGGTGCTGGCGCGCAACGGCATGCGCATTGCCATGCACGGCATCGACGGCAGTGGTCCGGTCACCACCCCGGCCGTGCTCGATGCTCTTGGCATCCCATCCGCCACCACGCCTGAGGAAGTGGCGACCGCACTCGACCGTGACGGGCTTGCCTATGTGCCGATTTCTGCCTTGTGCCCGCCCTTGGCAGAGATATTTGCGCTACGCAGCCTGCTTGGCGTTCGCTCGGCGGTGAACAGCTTCGCCCGCGCCCTGAACCCGTTTGACGCGCCGGCACAGGTTCTCGGCATCTTCCATCCCACATACGCCCCTACCCACGCGGAACTGGCAGCCCGCTTGCGGCAAGGGAGAGCCGTAATCTTCAAGGGCGGCGGTGGCGAGGCCCAGCGCAACCCGGAGAAGGCCTGTCGGATCGTCGTATCGGAGGCAGGGAGCAATCGCGAGGAGACTTGGCCGGCTTTGACGAACCGGGAACGTTTCGGCTGGCGGGATGAAGCGTTGGAGCCGAGCGGCGTGGTTGCGCTTTGGCGCGGCGAGCGTCATGAGCCCGGCCCTGAAGCCGCCGTCATCGGCACGCTTGCCCTTGCCCTGCGCGCCCATTCTCCCTTCACCGATTGGCGCGATGCTCAGTCTGAAGCCGAAAGGTTGTGGCGATCGCGGAATATTTAGCCTATTGGTTGCACTCCATAGCACATACTCGCCGCCAAAATTCCCCTCAAGCATGATAATTGCCGTCGTCAAGCGTCCCGTCGTGCCTATATATTGAATGAGAGGCTTTTTCCGGACGGCCCTGCCGCTGACGTCAGCACCAGGGACGTAAGAATTGGCGAAAATCCAGCACAAGCCTGGAAGCCGACACCCGGACGGTCTCACAGGGAGGAGAGAGTGAGCATGCTGTCGAAATGGCTACCGGGCCGGAAAGGCGAGGACCGGAAGAGCCCGCAGGACATCGAGCCCACAGGTCGAACGGAACGTGACGCCGAAGCATCGGCGATCCCGGAATCGGGTCCAATTCTAGACGATGATGTCATTCAAAAGTTGATAGGTCTGTCGCCGGATGGCGGTATGAGATCCTCCTCAAGATCGTTGCGGCCTACCTCACCAGCAGCATGGACAACATGAACGACATGGATCAGGCGATCGCCGACGGTGATACCGAGAGATTGCGCCATGCTTCGCACACATTGAAATCGAGCAGCGCCGCGGTCGGCGCACTCGCATTCTCAGGCCTCTGTGCCGAAATCGAGGCAGCGGCACGCAACAAGGATCTTGCCGGAGGTATCGAGAAGATCCCGCCGCTCAAGGTGGCCTACGGCCAGGTACGCGAAGCGCTGAAGGCACTGCAATAGTGATGACCCGCACCGACATGGGAAACGCGGCCCAATGACGGTTCCTTACGCGCCATGACGGCCGCTCCGGAAATCAATAGCCGCCCGCTGGTTCTGATCGTCGATGACGATCTCACCCAACGCGTCCTGTTGCGGGGCTTTCTCGAGGCTCATGGCTTTGCCGTCGGCGAGTCCGACAATGCGCGGGCGTGCCTCGACAAGATCGCCATCAGCGATCCCAAGCTGGTGATTTCCGACATCGTCATGCCCGGCATGAAGGGCACCGAGATGTTGGAAGAAATTCGCCGCACCCATGATAGCGCGGATCTGCCGGTGATCATGATCACCGGTGAAGACGAGCCGCAACAGATCGTCGAGGCGCTGCGGCTTGGGGCCAACGACTACATCACCAAGCCTTTCGAGTTCGACGTGGCGGAGGCCCGCATTCGAACCCAACTTGCCTTGCGTGAGTCGCGCGAGGAATTGCGCAGCAGCGAAGAGCGCTATGCGCTGGTCATCTCTGGCTCAAACGACGGCATCTGGGACTGGGATCTGCGCAACGACGAGATCTTCTTCTCGGCCCGGTGGAAGGAACTGCTGGGCTATGCGGAGGGCGATGGCAGTGAGACCCTGGCGCTATGATTCGACCGCATCCACCCGGAGGACGAAGGCCGGGTAAAGAGCGACATCCAGAAACATATCGAGGGCGTCTCGCTGCGGCTCGATTGCGAATATCGTATGCGCCACCGCAACCACACCTATCGCTGGGTGCGCACGCGCGGCACCTCGCTGCGGGACGATACCGGGCGTGCCTATCGCCTGGCGGGAACGCAGGTCGATATCACCGAGAGCAAGGTTGTCGACCCCCTTACCGGCCTGCCCAACCGCAATTTGTTCGTGGAGCGGGTCAACAATGCCCTGAGCCGCATGACCACACACCCGGATGCCTATTTCGCGGTGCTGCTCACGCGCATTTCCAACTGGGACGCCATCAAGCAGAGCTACGGTCAATCGTTCTGCGACAAAGTTCTGATAGAGAGCGCCCAGCGCATGGTGCGCCTGACCCATGCCAAGCATACCCTGGGGACACTGGGCGAAAACATCTTCGGGCTATTGCTCGAAGACACCAACGAGGCGCTGGACGCCGTCGATACCTTCATGCGGATCCGCGACAATGTCCGCCAGCCCCTGATCCTCGAGGGTGAGGAGATCCGTCCCGACCTGGTGGCGGGCATATTCCTCGGCGACACATCGCTCGAAGGCGGTGACGAAGCCGTCCATGCCGCCACCATCGCCTTGAACACGGCCGACGAGACCGCGGCGAAGAGCTACGAGATCTACGACACGGACATGCGCTCGCGCGTGGTCAGCAGGTTGAAGCTGGAAACCGACCTGCGCTCGGCACTGCAGAAGAACGAGTTCGTGCTGCATTACCAGCCGATCTATCAACTCGATACGGGCCGGCTGTTCGGCTTCGAAGCCTTGTTGCGCTGGTTCTCCCAGAGCCGCGGCACCGTCGGCCCGGATCAGTTCATTCCTGTGGCCGAGAGCACGGGCGACATCGTTCCCATCGGCCGCTGGGTGCTGGATTCGGGCATTCGCCAGATCGTTTCGTGGAATAAGCACTTCCCCGAACGCGAGCCGATCGTCGTCAACGTGAATGTATCGGGCAAGCAGGTCGTCAGTCCGAGCTTCATCCAGAACGTCACGGATTTTCTGGCGAACAACGCGCTGACTCCCAACCAGTTGAAGCTGGAGATCACGGAAACCGCGGTCATGGATGACGAGGCCACGGTTATCGACGTGATGAATAGCCGACGGAAAGCTTGTGCTTGTGCTTCATGTCGAGCTGGGAGCGGGAATCCGTATCGAGCCCACCCTTGTAGCCGAGCTCGAACTTACCTTCGGTGATACCGGTTCCGTACACCTTGTTGGCGGCGGACTGGGCGATGGCCTGTCCGCTTGCGGTCATTGCCACGGTGATCGCCAGCACTGCCGCGCCATGGCTTAGGATTTGTCGCATGATAGCTGTCCTCGTGATTGTCCTGCCCCTTCGCCCCACGGATGGTTTGTGGTACTACATGCAATTGCAAGTCATTTGCAACACGAACGCGTCGCAATTGGCGGTGCCCCCCCTACCCTTACCTAAACCTTGCAACAAAGTTCTCATCGATGCTGACGCCCAACCCAGGGCGGTCCGCAATCGCGATCCGGCCCGCCTCGACGGTAAAATCCTCCACGGCGAGGTCGTGCAGCATGGGATTGGCGCCGAGGGAATATTCCAGCACGAAACCGCTCGTCGCCACGGCCGCCAGGGTCAGGCCTGAGGCAAATGTGAGAGCCCCGCCCCACATATGAGGCGCAAAGCGCACCTGATGCGCGGCCGCCAGGGCCTCGATGCGCATGCATTCCGTAATTCCACCGGCGATGGACGGGTCGGGCTGAATGATATCGGCTGCGCGCAAGGCCAGCAGATCGCGGAAGGCGAAGCGCGTGAACTCGCTCTCGCCTGTCGAAATGGGGATATCGGTGGCGGTGCGAATCTCGGCCAATCCCTGATGGTCGTCGGCCGTCACCGGCTCCTCGAGCCAGCCGATATTGCATTCCGATACGGCCCGGCAGAAGCGCTTCGCCTCCGCCACAGTCCAGGTGCCGTGGGCATCGCACATGATTTCGACATCCTCACCGAGCCCTTCGCGGGCCGCCTGGACACGGCGAATGGAATGGCCAAGCGTGCCATCGCCGGAGCCCACCCGCATCTTCACCGCAGAGAAGCCGCCACGATCGAGAAACCCTTTGAGCTCGGCGACGATGCCATGCTCATCGGCCCATCCGCCCGAAGCGTAGGCCGGCATGCTCTCCTGGCGCCGCCCGCCGATCAGCCGCCAGACGGGTTGGCCGAGCGATTTGCCCAGGCAGTCCCACAAGGCAATGTCGATACCGCTGATGCCGGCGACGGTCAGGCCGCGCCGGCCCATGACGGGAAAGACATGACCGCGCTCGATCGCGTAATGGGCGCGCCCGCCGTTGTACATGACATCCCATAACCGCGATATGTCGCGCGCATCCTCGCCAATCAGCAGCGGCGCCAGCTCTTCCTCGATCAAAGCACACAGCGCGGCGCAGGCACCGGCACTGCCAACCGCCGCCTTGGCCTCGCCAAAGCCGACGATCCCACCTTCCGTCTCGACGCGCACCAACGTGGAATCGAAAGAATCCACGCGACCGAAATCACTGGTGTGCTGTTTCGCCTCATCGATCGGAACGTGAATCCAATCTGCTGAAATATTCTTAATTTTCATTTTCTTACATCGAAAACTTCAAATACCAGGCCAAGTGTGCTGCACGTCCTCCGCCAGGGCAAAATTCTCTGCGGTTCCCTGCCAGCGCAACCTACCCTTGCCCAGCACAAGCATATGATCTGCCAATCTGGTGGCAACCGGAAGGTTTTGTTCGACCAACAGGATGGTCTGCCCCTCAGCCCTCAAGGCTGCCAGCAGCTGTTCGATTTCGCGAACCACCGGAGGCGCCAGGCCTTCCGTGGGCTCATCGAGGAGCAATACGGTGCCATTGGCGAGCAACGCCCTGGCGATGACAAGCATTTGCTGTTCGCCCCCTGACAAAGCACCGCCGCTTGCCCGCCTGCGCTCAGCCAACTTGGGAAACAGGGCGAAGACGCGATCCAACGTCCAGGAACCGGGGCGTCGCGCAACAGTGAGATTCTCCAAGACCGAAAGAGAGGGAAAGACACCCCGGGTCTCAGGTACATAGGCGAGCCCGGCCCTGGCACGTCGGTGGGCGTTGGCCCCGTTGAGCTCGCGGCCATCGAGACGCACTGAACCGCGGCTGCGGGCGAGCAAGCCCATGCACGCCTTGAGCAACGTGGTCTTGCCGGCTCCGTTGCGGCCCAGGAGAGCGGTCACCGCCCCCGCCGGAACACCGAAGGATACACCTTGCAGCACGTGGCTCGGCCCGTACCAGGCATTTAGGTTGTCGATATCGAGAAGCGGTGCGCTCATGCCTCGCCGAGGTAGCGAGAACGCACCTCCTCCGATGCCTTGACCTCGCCCGGCGCGCCTTCAAACAGAACGCTGCCCGCATCGAGGACCGTAACCCGGTCGGCAATATCGAAAACCACATCCATATCGTGTTCGATAACGAGCACTGTCAGGCTGCGCGGCAGGCCGGCGATCAGGGCCTTCATCGCAGCCGTTTCCTCGGGGCTCATGCCCGCCGTGGGTTCATCCAGCAGCAACACGACGGGATCCTGTGCCAAGGCCAGGCCGACCTCGAGCTGCCTCTGGAAGCCATAAGGCAATGCGTCAACCCCGACATCCAGGACATCGGACAAGCCGACAGACTTGGCGATCTCCTCGGCCTTCGCGCGAAGCCGCCGATACTTTGCCAGCGGCCGCCAGAAGACATGTCCGACGCCTGCGGCCAAGGTCGAGGCGGTAATCAAGTTCTCCACGACGCTCATGCCTGCGAACAGGCTGTTACGCTGGAACGAGCGCGCCAGGCCGGCGCGCGCGCGCGCGTCCAGGCCATCGCCGGTGATATCGCGCGACGCAAAGGAGATGCGCCCTGCGTCCGGCCGCAGCTCACCGGTAAGCAGATCGAACAGGGTCGTCTTGCCCGCCCCGTTCGGGCCTATCAACGCACGGCGTTCGCCTTCTTCCAGCGCGATGCTCACATTGCGCGTGACCACAAGCGCGCCATAGCGCTTCTGAAGGCCGTCAGCGCGCAGCACGAGGAAGTCTCCTTTGCACCGCGCCCAGCAAGGCGTAAATGCCGTTCGGTGCCAGCACGACCACGGCAATGAAGGCGCCACCCATGCAAAGCATCCAATAGTCCGTCCAGTCGCTGATCCAATGCTTTGCCAAAACAATCACCGCGGCCCCTGCGGCCGCCCCAACGAGGCTGCCCATGCCGCCGACGATGACCACGATCAAGGCCTCGCCGGAAATGGTCCAGACCAGGAGTTCCGGAGAAATAAAGCCCGTGTGCTGCGCCGTCAGCGCCCCGGCAAGACCAGCCAAGGCCCCTGCCAGGGTGAAGGCACCAAGCTTGACCCGCTCGACGCGGCAACCGAGCGCACGGGCGCGGCGCTCGTTCTGATGGATGGCGAGGAGCAGGCGACCGAAAGGCGAGCGCACCACCAATTCCAGGATCACATAGACGACCGCGGCAGCGATTAGGGCAAGGGCAGCGAATGCGCGGGGATCGGCGAGGTCGACGCCAAGACCCGAGAGATCGAGTTGCGGGATTCCGGCCAAGCCATCATCGCCACCGAAGGCGCGAACCTTGAAGAGATAGGCGTGCACCGCCTCGCCGATGGCGAGGGTCACCATGATAAAGAATATGCCGCCCAGGCGCACAGCGATGGCACCGACCAGCATCGCCGCCGCCCCAGAGGCCAAGACTGCTATCGCCATAGAAGCGGCGGCCGGCCATCCAAGCATCGTGGTAAACGCCGCGATGGCATAAGCGCCGATGCCATAGAAGGCAGCGTGACCGAGCGATACCATGCCGGCGAAGCCGACAAGCAAGTCGAGGCTCATGGCAAGGATCGCGAGGATTGCGATTTCGGTAAGCAGCTCGTAGCCGAAATAGTCGACCGACAGCCAGGCCAGGACGGAAACGGCCGCCAAAAATGCCGCACCGGCAGTTCGTCCGCGACCACTGGTCATGCCCGCACCACGCGCCGGGTCGGCACCAGCCCGCCGGGGCGCAAGATCAAGACCAGTGCCATCAGAGCGTAAAGCAGCATGCTGGCATATTCCGGCGCCAGAACCTGACCGAAAGTCTCGACGAAACCGACCAGGAGCGAGCCCAGAACGGCACCACGTAGACTACCCGGTCCGCCGACCACCACGACAATCAAGGTCAGCACCAGAATGGACATGTCCATGCCCGGATGGATGGAGAGCACGGGCGCCGCTACGACACCGGCGAGGCCGGCCAAAGCGCAGCCAAGGCAGAAGACCCCGAAGAACGCCAAATCGATGTTGAGGCCGATGGCCGATGCGGTTTCGCGGTCGTCCACACCGGCTCTCACGACCGCACCCAGTCGTGTGCGCTCCAAGGCAAGTGCGAGGATCGCCAACACGGCAACACCGATGACAATTACCAGGAGACGGTAGGCGGGATAGGTTTCGCCCAGGATCTGAACGCTGCCGGCAAAGGCTGACGGCGGCTCTATGCCGTGGCTGTAATTTCCCCACACCATGCGCACCAGATCGAGGCCCACATAGATCAGCCCGAAGGTCACCAGCACCTGGCGCATGGGACTGGCGCGCTGCATGTGGCGCAGCAAGACCACGTGCAGGATCGCGCCGACAACAGCCACCCCGAGAGGCGCCAGAAGGAGGGCCAGCCAGAAAGATCCCGTCTCACGCACCGCCACCAGGCCGAAATAGGCGCCGACCATGTAGAGCGTGCCATGAGCCAGATTGATGAAATTCATCAGCCCGAACACCACCGACAGCCCCACCGAGAGCAGGAACAGCAGACTCGCGAGCTGCAGCGCGTTCAACGCCTGTATCGCCAGAAATGTCGGATCGAGCAGCACCCACGCCCCCTTCGCCCTCGCGCGCGCCCTTTTCTACCCCATGGGTGCGGGCGGGGTCGAGAGGATGGTTGCGTGAGGATTATTGCGCCGCGTAGCAAAACCGGGGAAGATCGAGGCATTGGGAGGGGAACCATGTCCCGGGCCACACCAGCGAGCCGAGCGCGCTACCACAGCGCCGACAACAATTTCACCTTCGCTTGGCCGCCCGTGCCGGCGCGCCAGTTCCTGGCCGAGCGCGAGACGGCCTTCGATCCCGCCTGCCCGACTGAGCTGATCGCCCTTGATAGTGCCGACGCGCTCGGCACCCCCTACCCCGCCACCACTCCAACCATGTTGATGCACTATGCCCGCCTGAATGCCGGCGAAGCGCTCAATACCCGCTTCGCGGCATCGGGCGAGATCGCCTACGTTATCGAGGGAACTGGCGAGAGCCGCAATGGCGGCGACGTCATCACCTGGGGCAAGGGCGATGTGTTCTGCTTTTCCGGCGGCGGCGAAACCAGGCATGCAGGCACCACGGATAGCTTGCTTCTTGTCGCCACCAACGAGCCCCTGCTCGCCTTCGAGAAGCTGCGGCCGGGCAAAGCGGTTGTCGAAGCCGTACATTGGCCAGCCGACGAGATCGCACGCGAATTCGAGGCAGTCTGGCAACGCCCCATCACGCCGGAGACGACGGGCCACGCCGTCTTGTTCTCGAGCGATGCCTTGGCGCCATCCACGAATACGCTTCCCAGCATCAACGCCGCGCTCAATACCCTGGAAGCCGGCGCCGATCAGCGGCCCCATCGTCACAATGGTGTTGCCGTGGTGCTGGCCATTCAGGGCGAGGGTGTGCACTCCATCGTCGATGGCCAGCATATCGACTGGGTCGATGGCGCGGTCCAGGTTACGCCCGGCGCGTCACTGCATTCGCACCACAATCGCGGACCGGAGCGCATGGCCTGCCTGATCTTCCAGGACGAGGCGCTGCACTACTACACGCGCACGC
>CAZKTK010000007.1:0-23640 GCA_964555535.1 uncultured Rhodospirillaceae bacterium | reverse complement strand
CGACCAGCCTCTGGGACGAGCGCCCGGCCAAGGCGGAATCGACCCCGCGCACGCCTTATGTGGAATGGCACTATGTCAGCCGCGACTGCTTTCTCGAGCCCGACCAGCTCGTGCGCGATGCCGGCCGGCTCGCAGCCATTCCCGGCATCATCGTACAGGGCCGCTATGACCTGCTTTGCCCACCGCAAAATGCTGTCCGTCTTGCCGAGGCTTGGGGCAATGCGGACCTCCGCCTCATCGAAGACGCCGGCCATAGCGCTACCGCGCCTGGCCTGCGCAAGGCGCTTGTCGCCGCTATCGACGAGATGGGGGAGCGGGTGAGCCGGGGATAGAAGCCATCTGAAACCCCCGTGGTGCCCAGCCGAGGTCGCGGCGAGCGTCGCCGTCGTCCACGGTGAGGTCGCTGTTCATGCGGTGCGCTAGCTCGGCGGTATAGGCAGGCTGGCGGATCATGCGACCGAAGCCGGCAGCGAGTACGGCGAGCAGGGGTGTCGGCAGCGAGATGCGGCGGCGCGGCCTGCCTTTAGCGTCGAAGAGGCGGCCGATCATTTCCGCATAGGTCAAGGTCTCGCCGCCGGCCAGATCGTAGGCACGGCCCTCTGCGGCCGGACAATCGAGCGCCCCTACGGCCAAAGCGGCCAGGTCATCGGCATGCACCGGCTGGCGCAGGCCACGGGCCTTGCCGGCCAAGGGAAAGATGCCGAATCGCTCGATAAAACGTGCCGCGGCGCTGACATTGAGGTCCCTGCCGCGGCCGTAGACAAGGGTCGGGCGGAACAAAGTCCAGGCGATACGGAGGTGCTCGCATTGTGCGGCGATTTCGGCCTCGGCGTCGGCGAGGGCCGCGACCTGCCCCCGCTCGTGGGCGCTGCGGCTTGCCACCTTGCTCGCCACGGATGTAGAGCCGAAGGCGATGAGCCGGCGGCAGCCGGCAGCGGCCAAACTTTCCAGATGGGCCGGCAGCAGCCAGAGCCCCGTGGCGTGGACCGCGGCATCCAGGCACACACCCTTGAGTGGCACTGGCGCGCTCGCAAGGTCCGCGCTCAGCCATTGAGCATCACTTTCGCCAATCGCCGCGCCGCGCCGCAACGCAATGACCTGATCGCCCCGCGCCAGCAGCCCGGGGACCAAGCCGAGACCGATCTGCCCGCTGGCGCCCAGCACCAGCACGCGGCGCGGCTCAGTCGCCATCGGCGGGGTCGGGCAGACCGCCGAGCTCCATCACCTCGTCGTAGAAGGCCGACAGCTCGGCGCCAATCTCCCCCTCGCGCACGACAGAGGTGCCCCGGACCGCGACAAACCGGCCGCCGCCAGCAACGGGAGGGTCGAACAGTCGGTATGTCACCACGACAATACGGCGTCCGGCCGCGGTTTCTGCCGCAATTCTTGCCCAGGCCTGCGCCGCGAACATGGGATCGGCAGCATCCAGTACACCATCCAGCACCAAGGTTCGCGCGGGCGAGGCGATGGCAAAGCCATATGCCAGCTGGGCCATGCCCCAGCTCGGATAGATAGCGACCTGGTCGTCGAACAACCGGCCCAGCCGGCTTTCGGCGACGACCCGCTGGACTGCCGTGGCAAGCGGCATGCGACCGCCTGCGGCGATCATCAACTCGGCCAGATCGCGCCCGCTCAGTCCCTGTAGGTGTCTCGACCAGGGCCTATAAACGGGGGCGGCAGCGGTGATCGCGCTTGGAACAGCGGTTTCCGGGTCGGTTGCATCCGCCACCACCAACAGAGGGTTGCCCGCTGGCGCGTTGACGCGCGCCTGTGGCTGACGACGCTGCCACGAAAGCAGGCCGAGCAATATCAGAGCGGCCGCGCCGGCTGCGGGCAGCACATCGAAGCTCGGCGTCACACCGTGCCAGAGCGCATTGTAATAAGCCGCGAGCAGATGGGAGACGGGATTGAGCGTCGTGAATAGCAGGCTCGCCGAGGCCGGCAGGTCCGTAAAAATATAGAGCGTCGGAGACAGCAGCCACATCACGCCGACAAGGAGTACGAGCGGTCCGGGACCGGCCAGGATCTGCGCCGCCTTGAGTCTGGTCAGGACAAGTATAGCGACTGCGTTCCATACGGCCTGTATCGGAAGAATCAAGGCCAGCCAGGGCAAGGCTGTCAACGATGCGGCGGGGTCCGAATCGACGCTCAGCACCGTCGCGACGACCAGACCGAGGGACAACACCATGACGGCTGTTGGCGGTGCGATGACGGCACACATTGCCGCGGCGCCCGGTGCCCGGACCACTTCGGTGAATCGCGCGCGGAGAACCGCATAGTCGGTGCCCTCGAGCAGGGACACCACGGTCCAGCGCAGGGCCGAAATGCCGATCACCAGGAACACAAAGCGATCGAAACCGCTGCGTCCGAAAACACTGGCCAGCATGAAATACAGAATCGTCGCGTAAATGAATGGGTCGATTGCCGCTGCCATAAGTCGCAGCAAGCCCCAGCGTCCGGCGAGGCCGAAGCGTGTTCTCAGCGCAACCGCGGCCAAGCGTGCAATTGCTGGCCAAGGCATGGGCACGCGGGCGGCCAGGTCACTGATATGAGGCTGGGGCGGGCTCACGAAGCGATTCCAAACATGTCAGACATGTTCTAGGTTATACCATCCTCGCCGACCCCCGGATATCGGCGCGGTGGGTGAAACCGGCACGAGACAGCCTCGGCCCCGATGCGGCTCTCCATTCGTGAAAGAATATACACACGCCCGCACGGCTGATCGCCCGGCACGTGCTTTCTCGGACCGTGCCAGGCTGTCGGTCGTAATTGTCAATTTCAACGCTGGCGCCTATCTGGCGGCAGCGGTCGAAAGCCTATTGGCACAGGAAGAGCCGCCGTTCGAGATCATCGTCATCGACAACGCCTCGACCGACGACAGCCTCGACACCCTTGCGAAAGTCTCGATCCAGACGCTTCGTCTGCACCGGTTGGACCGCAACAGCGGGTTTGCGGCAGCCTGCAATCTGGGTTTGCGCGAGGCCAGCGGCGACTTGATCTTGTTGCTCAATCCAGATTGCCGCCTTTATCCGGGTGCGCTTTCCGCACTATGCCACGCTCTGGATGGGGACGAGGATGCCGGCCTGACCGGCGCCCGCCTGCTCAATCCGGATGGCAGCCCGCAACGAGGCTCCCGGCGCGATATCCCGACGCCTTGGACGATCTTTTGCGAAGTGCTGCAATTGCACCGGCTTATGCCCAGGCATCCACGCTTCCGAAGCTTCAACCGCCACTTGGAGCCGCTGCCCGAGAAGCCCGAGGTGGTGCCTGCGGTTTCCGGCGCCTGCATGCTGATGCGGCGTGAGGCACTGTCGGAGGCCGGTCAGCTTGACGACGGCTTTTTCCTGCACTTCGAGGATCTCGACCTCTGCCTGCGCTTCGAACAGGCGGGCTGGAAGGTGCTGTTCTCCCCCGATGCGGTGGTCGAGCATACACCGGGCGTATGCAGTGCCCGGCGTCCGGTGCGGGTATCCTACGCCAAACACCGCTCACTGATACGCTTTCTGCGCAAGCATTTCGCTGGCTACTATCCGTCGAGTTTCATGGCCTTGGTCTCGATGCTGGTCATGGCGCGCTTCGTGCTGATGGTTCCGTCTGCCTGGCTGGTGCGGCGGCGACCCCGAGCGTCGGCCGGCAGGGCGAGGTGATAGCGCGCGCCGGGCACCGCCTCGCCGCTGCTGCGGTGCTGGCCGCACCGCTTACCATCGCGGCGTCCACACTGCCGTTCCATACGGGTCTTTGGTATACGGCGGAGCCCGTCATGGCCGCCTTGCACGCGGTGTCTGCGGTTGCCGCGCTCGGTCTGACCCTGTCTATTGCAGGTGGCGCCGCGTCGTTACGTGGCACCTTGGCCCAGCCGCTGGTGCTGTTGCCCCTGGCCTTGGCTGTCTGGAGCGGCATTTGGTTGCCAGCTGCGATGTTCCCGGGTCTGAGCTGGCTAGGCACGCCGGAATTCGGGCAGGGTATCGCCTGGCATCTCGATCTCGCTGTGCTGATCGCGGCCGGCATGATTGTCATGCGCCAGCGGGCGCTGCGGCGTGCCGTCGGCTGGATAGCCCTCGTCACGGTCGCCTTGACGGCGGCCAGCATGGCGCCTGGGCTGGGTCAGCACGAGTTTTCGCCTTTCATGTTCGCCGACAACGTTGCTTTCTATGGCATGTTCGCCGCGCCGCTGCTGCTCGCCACCCTTGCCCCGCAGCGGCCTGCGTGGCGCCTTGCCATTGTCGCCTTCGCCGGCGCCGTTATCATCCTTTCCGGCAATCGCAGCGCCATTCTCCTCATGTCGGCGGCGGTGCCGTTGGGGCTGATCGCCTGGCGCCTGGCCGCCAACCCGGCGAGGCTGCGGCTACTGGCTGCTGCCACCACGATCGTTGCGCCACTTGTGGTCACCGCAGCGGTGTGGTGGATCGGTGCAGAGTTCCCGGAAAGCAGCCTCTGGTCGCGGGCGCTGCATCTGGGTGTGGTGGGTGCCGCGCTCGCCGACAGTCCCAGCCTGTTGCTGGCCGGCGGCGGCTGGGGGCATTACGCCGAATGGCAAATTGCTCATATGCCCCTCGAAGCCATCGACCTTGTCTCACCGCCCACGGACGACGGCGGTGCAAGCTGGGACGCGACGCATGGTCAAATGCACTTCCAAAGCCATAATTTCCTCGCCGAAGGCATGCTGTCGGCCGGCCTGCCGGGCATGCTGTTGGCCTGGATGTTGCCTGCGGCATTGCCCCTTTTTGCCCGCCGGCGCCGCCTGATCGAGGCATCGGTCCTGGGTGTGGTGATGGCTGCCATGTTCGCGGTCTGGGCTCCTGACGCCGGCGCCGTCCCTCTTATCGCGCTTGCCATTGCGTCTCTGGCCGGTCCGGCCCGCCGGACGCCGCCCAGCGCCTTGGCGGCCCTGGTCATGGCGGTGGTAGCTGTCAGCTCAATGGCGGCAGCGGTTGTCGTAGCTGGCGATGCCGGCCCGGCCTGGCGAGCGGCCATGGCCAACCGCGATCCCACCGCACAGCCCTTGGTCGCGCCGCTTGCCGACCACGGCCGCGGCGACATCTACCTGGCAACGCTGTATCGCAGCCATGCGGTCGATGTCGCCAATGTCCTTGGCACGGGCGAGCCCTTTCCCCATGCCATGGCAGCGCGCCTTGAGAGCTATGCCGCTGCCGGCGACGCACGGCTGGAACAGGGCAGCAGTTTGCGGCTCGCCATCGCCGATCTTCTGGTGACCGGCGAGGCGGTGCTGGCACTCGCGGCTGATCCGGCTCTTGCGCCGCTGGCCGAAGCCCGAGCCGCCGGCTGGAAAGCCCGCCTGCGCCGTTTTCTGGAACGGGCACCGGGGCGCGACGATATGGCGGCGGCCTATTTGGGCTGGGCCTTCGGGCAGGGTGATGAAGACGCGGTGGCGGAGATCGCCGCGCTATTGCTCGCCCATGACGCCGAGTCCCCGGTCGGGTTATGGTATTCGGGCGGTGTCATGATGGGCGAGACAGCGACCGCCGCAGCGGGTTTCGCGCGCATGCGCCAGGCGCTCGAGCTTGGCGTCGAACGGCGCATGGTCGTGGACGCTGGTTTGGCCGAGCAGATTCGCTCGGTGCCACCGGATAGGATACAGCGGTAGATGGCAAGCCAACGACCTGGTCTCGGCGAGCTTGACGTAGTGCCTCTCTACCGGGTGGCACGGGTTCCCATCTACATGACACGGCTGCGCAGCCGAGTTTTGTTGCTGGTGCTGCTCGGAATCGATTTCGCTTTCCTGGCGGGGTACGTCCTGGCTTCGCTGTCCGATCTCCATGCAACGAGCCTGGACTTGGGGCAGCTCGCCAATGCGCCCTGGGCGTGGAGCCTGTTCAAGCTTGCGGCAGGCGGCGCGCTTGCCGCCCTCATGTTGTCGGCCCATCCGCCCGACCGGACACCGGGCCTATTCTGGCGGCTGGCTGCCGTCCTGCTTGCGGCACTGGCGCTGGCTGAGGCCGCCCAATTGCATGTCCTCTGGGCGACAGGTGTGGCACCGTCCATCTTCGGAACCGAGGCGCCTCAGCTCTATGGCGTGTTCAGCCGGTTGCTTCCCCTCGAAATCGTCGTGCTTGGCGGTATCGCGGCATCGGCCCGGCGCTCTCCTGGTGCGATGGCGGCGTTCGCGGCCGCGGGCCTGGGTTTCGCCGCGGCGGAGAGTCGGATACCAACAGCCATCCTCACGGCGCTTGACGAGCGCGTCGCCATCCAAACCCTGACAACGGCGTGGCAGGGAGGTCTCGACATGCTCGCCGGCAGCCTATTGCTGGCGGCTATCGTCTTCGCCATGCGCGACCGGCAGGCGGTGTCGGTGCGATACGTGTATCGCGGTGATTAAGCGAAGGGCAGGCCGGTCAGGTGGGCGATGGCGGGCTCGGCGATAGCGCCGGCAGCCAACCAGACCGGTAGCGCCGCCGGCCAGCGATGGCCCGGCGGTACCAGCACTGCCCAGGCCGCCAGGCACAGCGGCGCCGGCAGCCAGATCCATGGCGGCGGTGCCGCAGCGGCAGTTTGGTCCAGGCCGAAGAGCAGGACGGCGAGGCCGGCGATGGCCAGTCCGATAGCCAGCCAGGCCCGTGGCACCACAGTGCTTCGGCCGTCATCGGCTTGCGAGAGGGCGCCGCCGAGGCAAGCGCCGGCAAGCGCCGAGACGCTGTTGACCAGAATATCGCTGAGGCCGAAATAGCGCTCCGGCCGGATGCCCTGGACCAATTCGTCGTGCACACCCAACAATGCCGCCACCAAAGCCGACATGGCCAACAGTGGCATGCCGCCAATGCGCCCGGCGAGCCCTTGGCGCACGACCAGGGCCAGCAGGGCATATTGGAAGACATGCACGCGCTTGGCGGGGAAGGCCGGGTCAGCCAGCAACAGGCCAGCGAGGGCCAAACCCACGGCTGCGACGAGCCAAGCCAACGTTCTGCGTGGTCGTACACGCACGGTGCGCACCACTCGGCCTGTCGCGGCGGCAAAGAGCAGCATTGCCAGGCCCGGTGGCAGCCACGTCAGGGCAGGTGCGGGGACGTGTTCCGTCAGCCAAAGCCAGGGGGCGAAGGCGCCGCTATAGGCGGCAGTCAGTGCCACCGCCAAAGCGGCCCAGGCCGCCTCGGCTCGCGCCGCTGTCATCACGGCAGGGAGTAGCTGGCGCGCAGGCGCTTCCAGTCGCGTTGCCAGCAGCAGGTATGATCGTAGTCATCGACAACCACAAGGCGGGCCGGGCTGGCGCTCGGCAAGCGCGCGAGATAAGAGCGGGCGACGAGCGCAGGCACCACGTCGTCGTCGCCCCCCACCAGATGGATTTGCGGGATGTCCGCCAGAGCGGCAGCATAGTCTGCGGGATTGCGCGAGCCCGGCATGGCGGCAATGTCGTGGTGTGAGGTCCAGGCAGCATGATCGAGGGGGGCCACAAGTGTGGTCAGGGCCACCACATCGTTGCGTTCCGCGGCGACCAGGGCAGCTACGGCGCCGCCGCCGGAATAGCCCACAAGTTCGACCTCGTCGGCTCCCAGCAAGGCACGGTAATGGTCGATTGCAGCACTGGTGGCGCTGATGACTTCGGGTGCGAATCGCCGCGAGGCCCAGTAGCGCGGGTGGCAAAGCGCGGGATCCTGGCGCAGGGCGTATTGGCAAGGGCGGGCGAGATACACGACCGAGGGACGATCGTCTCGGATTGCTAGTTGCAGGCCGGTGGGGTCGAGTGGCGTCGGATCGGGCGAGAGGGTGAAACGGTTGGTCCAGGCTTCGCCATCGCCTTCGATATAGACCACCAGACGCCCGTCGCCGCCGCGCCGGCCCTTGAAGGCGCTGTACAAGGTGAAGGGATGGGCGAGAACGCGGGTGGTCTCGAACCCCGCTTCATGGGCCAATCTCAGGGCGCGCGAGCGGCCGTCCTCAAGCAATGTCGATGGGACGGCGCAGGCGCTGAGCAGGGTGGCCAGGACCAATAGAAACGGGGCCCGGCGTTGCCGCCGGACCCCGTTCAGGAACGAGGGTGTCACCTGCAGATCAGAACTTGATGCGCAGGTTGCCCGAGACACTCGTGGAGTCGAAGTTGTCGCGGGCCAGATGCGTGGTGCCTTCGATACCGCCGCTCACCCGGTCACTGAGGGCGAAGCGAACGCCACCGCCGAAGTCGATACCAGAGCGGTCGTTAGACGGTGCGACCTGACCTGCACCCACCTGAACCTTGGTGAGCTGGGTATCATAGACGTAGGTGGTGGTGAGATAGGGCTGAACCTTCCCGAGGTCGTAGCCTACCGTGCCGCCGATGCGAATGCTGCCGACGGTTACGTCGCGAGAGCTGTTCGCAGTGGTATCGGACTCGGTGAAGGCATCCTGGGATTCCCGCGTATAGGAATAGCCAAGACGGCCGGTCAGCAAGATTTTGTTGACGCTGTAATAGCCGTTCAACGCACCGGATATGAACCAGCGGTTGGATTCGAAGCCGCCCGTAACGGTCGCGCCCGCAGCATTGGTTCGCCGGAGGTCGTAATCGACGAAGCTGTAGCCAGCGCTCACATCCATCGTGAAGTAACGGTTGAGCACATAACCGGCATACGGCGCGATGGTCCAACCGTTCGAGCTCACGTTACCAGTGTTGAACGTGGTGTCGATATCCGCCGATTCGTAGCCAATTGCCAGGCCGCCGATGAAGCGGTCGTTGAACTGATAGTCACCGCCGAATAGCATGTTGAAGACGTCGCCGTCATAGGCCGTGGAAACAAGGTCGTCCTCAAGGCCTGTCCAGCCGCCGGAAACCCAGATGCCCAGCCGGCCGTCGCCGCCACCTGCGGACATGCCGTCGCCGAGGCTCATCTCGTCATTCAGCGCCGCCACCATGTCGCCATTGCCGCCCTGATCGACCACGATCGCCGGGCCCAAGAAACTTCCGATACGCGAGCCGAGCCCGCCTACCGTCTGTGTGCTCGACGTCGACACGATGGCCGTGCTTGTGGCGACGGAGGACGCCTGCTCGGTCGTATTCGTGGGATTAGAAGTCGCTGCGAAGGCCGGCTGCGCGAAAATCGCCGCCACTGCCACCGCCAAAACCGGAGTAATTCGTTTCATTGATCGGGTCCTCGTCCCTAATCCGACACCGTCGTGCACGCCACACGCGCTCATTAAGCAAGATAGCGTCCACCAAGCCAGTGACAGCTGGCAGTCGCCTGAGAGCGCGCGTGAGCCTCTACTTCGTTATCTGATCCGCACCATAACTGTCAAATGATTCCGGCTCTTAGCGCGGGACAATGTCCCGCTTACCACAGGCTTTGTTGCAGAATTACCACAGCAGGTCGAAGCCGTTGCTATGTCTCACTTTTCCGATGTTTGCGGCGCATTCGGCGCCTCGGCGTGGGTCATCTCCTGACCTTGCGCCACGGCATCGGCAATTTGCTTGCTGGTCTGGCCAGCAACTGCCCTATCGACGGCCGGTGTCACCACCTGCGGCGCCGCCGGCGTCTCAGTATCCCCGCGATCACCGGACCAGCAAGAAGGCAAACGCTGACAAGGGCGGCGGAAATAGCGGTTTTCATCTGAGCATCCTTTATGTCTAAGCCTTTGCGGGCCGGGCGCATCTTATTGGTGGGATCGCCAATTATACTAGGAACATCCCTAATAATAAAGTTTGGGGATCTGCAACCGACGGCGCGGGCTCACTCGCCGTCGTCAAGCGCCGCCTGATCTGCCCCAATGCCCGGAGACGGAACCACCGTTTCGCTATTCCGAAAGAGCTCGGCTACCGGCACCGCAGCAGCGGTCACGGTTTCGCCTGTGGCGCTCACCTTGCGCCGGAAAAGGCCACGGCCGCGAAACTGCGGATCGGACATGGCTTGCTGCAAATCGTTGATCACCGACGCGCACAGGGTCCGATTTTCGAAGGTATCCCGCCAGTGACGGGCCGGTTTTGCCGCAATGAGCGCTGCCAAGGCCCGGTGCGTTGCCTCGGGATCCCGCGTGTCGTCGCGCAGGCTTTCCTCGAGGTTCAGCCGCTCGCAGAGGTTTTCCCAATGGCGGTCATCCAGAGCCGCCACAGCGACATATTCGCCGTCCGCCGCGGGGTAGATGCGATAGCGGGGCGACCCGCCCGTCAGGGTTTCGCCGCCCGGCGTCGGCCAGTGGCCGCTCGCTTCCGCCCGGCCGATGGCCCAATAGGCGGGTCCGAAGAGGCTGTCGCAGACCGCGATATCAAGATAGCAGCCCTCGCCGGACTGATCGCGCTGGCGCAACGCGAAAAGAATGTTGATGACCCCGGGCATAGCACCGCCGACCCAATGGGCGAGCCCGCCGAGGGGCAGTGTCGGCCGGCCCGCGGCATCGCCGGCAAGGCGCAGCAGCCCAGTCATGCCAAGATAGTTCAGATCCTCGCCATACTCGCCTGCCCTGGGGCCATCTTGCCCCCAACCGGTCAAGGAGCAATAGATGATGGCTGGATTGACCGCCTTGGCCGCGTCATAGCCGAGGCCGATCTCCTCCAGCCGCCCGGGCCGCAAGCCCTCGACGATCACGTCGGCTTCGGCAATCTGGCGCAGCAAGGCGTCAATCGCACTCGAATCGTTGAAATCGGCGACCACGCTGCGCTTGCCCCTGTTGAGCAAGGCGAACTCCAGGCCTTCCTCACCGAGCTTCGGCGTGCGGGCGCGCAGCGGCTCGCCGCCAGGGGCTTCGACCTTGACCACATCGGCGCCAGCCTCGGCCAAGACCAACGTCGCCAGGGACACCGGGATGGTGCCGCCGAATTCCAAGACCTTGATGCTGTCGAGTGGTTGCATGGTGCAGACAGTAGCCACATGCAAGCTTTTGTAAAGTGACGACAAAGGCCGCGACGCGCGCCGGGAGGGAGCGCGCGCCGCGGCTAGTCGAACGCCTCTTCCCAGGTGCCTTGGGTCGCGGCGCGTGCGTATTCGGTGGCCCGGTTCTCGAAGAAATTGGTGTGTTCGGCACCGTTGAGGATGTCCTCGAGCCAGGGCAATGGGTTGCGGTCGACCCGATAAATCGGCTGCAGGCCAAGCTCGCCAAGGCGGCGATCGGCGATGTAGCGGATATATTGCTCGACCTCTTCGGGGCGCAGGCCCTCGACCGGGCCGAGCTCGAAGGCGCGCGCAATGAACGCGTCTTCATGGTCCACCACCGTGGCACAGACGCGATAGAGGTTGCGCCTGAGCGCGTCGGTCCAGATGTCCGGGTTCTCGTCGATAAAGGTGCGGAACAGCCGGATCATGGACTGTGTGTGCAGGCTCTCGTCACGCACCGACCAGGAGACGATCTGGCCCATCCCCTTCATCTTGTTGAAGCGGGGAAAGTTGAGCAGAATCGCGAAGCTCGCGAACAGCTGCAGCCCTTCGGTAAACGCCCCGAAAGCCGCCACGGTGATGGCGATATCGGTCCGGCTGTCGCAGCCGAACTGCTGCATGAAGTCGTATTTGTCCTTCATCTCCTTGTAGTGGAGAAAGGCGGAATACTCCGTCTCCGGCATGCCGATGGTATCGAGCAGGTGCGAATAGGCGGCGATATGCACGGTCTCCATGTTGGAGAATGCCGCCAGCATCATCTGGATCTCGGTTGGCTGGAACACCCGTGAGTAATGCTTCATATAGCAATTGTTGACCTCCACATCCGCCTGCGTGAAGAAGCGGAAGATCTGGGTCAGCAGATTGCGCTCGGTCTCGTCGAGATTGCGGTGCCAGTCCTTGACATCGTCGGCGAGCGGCACTTCCTCCGGCAGCCAGTGGATGCGCTGCTGGGTCAGCCAGGCATCATAGGCCCAGGGATAGCGGAAGGGCTTGTAGACCGGATTGGGCGTCAGCAGACTCATACGTCAAGAATTCCTATTGGCATGCCAAGCATTCGTCATCGTCGTCATAGAGCGGCGCGCTCGCGACCTGGGCCCGCTCAGGGCGCACATCGGCCACGACATCAGCCCGCTGCAGGGATTTAGAGCGGCAGTAATATAGGCTCTTCACGCCCTTGGCCCAGGCCCGCAGGTGAAGCCGGTGCAGATCGCGCTTGTGGATATCCGCCGGCAGAAACAGGTTCAGCGACTGCGACTGGCAGATAAAGGGTGTGCGCTCGGCCGCGAGGTCCACCAGGGCCCTTTGGTCCACCTCGAAGGCGGTGCGGAACAGCGCCTTGTCGTCGTCGAGAAAATCGAGATGCTGCACAGAGCCCTCGTGCGCCGTGATCGACGACCAGACCTCGTCAGTGTCCTGGCCAAGTTCGGAAAGCCGCTGCTCAAGGTAGCGATTGCGCACGCTGAAGGAGCCGGAGAGCGTCTTGTGGGTGTAGCTGTTTGCCGCCAGGGGTTCGATACCGGGCGAGGCCCCGCCGCAAAGAATGGAGATCGACGCGGTCGGCGCGATCGCCAGCTTGTTTGAGAAGCGCTCCTGAATGCCGAAGTCGGCGGCATCTGGGCAGGGTCCGCGCTCCTTGGCGAGGCGTGCCGAGGCCGCGTCCGCCTGTTCGCGCAGGCCCGCGAAGATGCGCTTGTTCCAGACCTTGGCCATGACCGAATCGAGCGGCACCCCCTTGCTTTGCAGGAAAGAGTGGAAGCCCATCACGCCAAGGCCGACGCTGCGCTCGCGCATTGCCGCATAGCGGGCGCGTTCCATGCTGTCCGGCGCGCGGGCAATGAAGTCCTCGAGCACATTGTCGAGGAAGCGCATCACGTCCTCGATCATCATCGGGTGATCCGCCCAGGCCTCGTAGGTCTCGAGATTGAGCGACGACAGGCAACACACGGCCGCACGCGCCTTGCCGAGCCGGTCGATGCCCGTGGGCAGGGTGATCTCGCTGCACAGATTCGACGTCTTCACGCTGAGCCCGGCGAGCTTGTGATGCTCCGGTACCACCCGATTGACGTGATCGACGAAGAGCAGATAGGGCTCGCCGGTTTCTATGCGGGCGGTAAGGATGCGGATCCAGATTTCGCGGGCCGAGACACGGCGGACAACCGAGCCATCCATGGGACTCGTGAGCGGCCATTCGTCGTCCGCCTCGACCGCCCGCATGAAGGCATCGGGGATGACCACGCCGTTATGGAGATTGAGCGCCTTGCGGTTGGGATCGCCGCCAGTGGGTCGGCGAATCTGGATGAATTCCTCGATCTCCGGGTGACTCACCGGCAGATAGACCGCAGCGCTGCCGCGACGCAGCGAGCCCTGCGAGATGGCCAGCGTCAGGGCATCCATCACGCGGATGAAGGGAATCACGCCCGAGGTCTTGCCGTTGGCGCCGACGCGCTCGCCGATGGAGCGCAGATTGCCCCAATAGCTGCCGATGCCGCCGCCGCGCGCGGCCAGCCAGACATTCTCGTTCCACAAGCCCACGATGCCTTCGAGACTGTCGTCGGCCTCGTTGAGAAAGCAGGAGATGGGCAGGCCGCGCTCGGTGCCGCCATTGCTCAGAATCGGCGTCGCCGGCATGAACCAGAGGTTGCTTATATAGTCGTAGAGCCGCTGGGCGTGAGCACTGTCGTCGGCAAAATGCGTGGCCACGCGCGCGAACAGATCCTGCGGCGCCTCGCCGGGCAGCAGGTAGCGGTCGGCCATCACGGCCTTGCCGAAGCGCGTCAGCAAGCGGTCGCGACCCGGATCGGTGCGAACCCGCACACCGCCTTCGCGTTGCACCACATTCATCATAGCGTCTTGATGTCGCAAGCCCGTCTCCCCCGCGCACCCATCCACAGGCTGTGGATAATTCTTTGTGGATAACCCCAACATATTGGGGCTGATATGGCCAAAGCCGTACCATATCTATTGTTCTGTGGAAAGTGCGGCGTGCGCGGCTCAGGCCTCGCCGCCGAGAAGAGCGCGCAACATGCCGGGTTCCGCGAGGGCGCTCGAGGGCACAGCGCTGGCGACGGATCCCCGCTGCATTACCAGCGCCTTTTTGGCTACGTCGGCGGCGAATGTCAGGTTCTGCTCGACGAGCAGGATGGCAGGCGCTTCGGGGCCTTGCAGGCCGGTCAGGACGCGGGCCAGGTCCGCCACCACCGAGGGCTGTATGCCTTCCGATGGCTCGTCGAGCAGGATCAGGCGCGGTTCGGCGCATAGCGCACGCGCCGTGGCGACGATCTGCTGTTCGCCGCCACTGAGGGCGCCGCCGGCCCGGTCGAGCAGACCGCCGATAACCGGGAAAAGTGCCACGACCCGATCGATGGCCGCGCTCACAGCATCGTCGGCGCGGCAGCCCATGCGCAAGTTGTCGCGCACGCTGAGAGCGGGAAACAGGTCGCGGCCCTGAGGCACGTAGGCGATACCGGCGCGGCTGCGGCGATGGGCCGGCCAATGGGTGATGTCCGTATCGTCGAGGCGGATGCGGCCGTCGCTGGCGGGCAAAAGTCCCATCAAGGCCATGACCAGCGTGGTCTTGCCGCTGCCGTTGGCGCCGACCACCGTCAGGCGTTCGCCCGGCGCGAGGGCGAAGCTCACCCCCCGCAGCACGGGGATGCGCCCATAGGCGGCACTGAGCCCCTCAACCGTCAGCATGACCGTCACCCAGATAGGCCTCGCGCACCCGTGCGTCCGCCAGAACCCGATCCGCCGGCCCCTCGGCCAGCAGACGCCCGCGATGCATGACCGTGACCACATCGGCAATGCTGGCGACAAAGCGCATGTCGTGCTCCACGACCACTAGGGAATGGGTCCTGGTCAGTTCGCGTACGAGCTTCGCGACACGCTCGATCTCCGCCTCGCTCATGCCCGCCGTCGGCTCGTCGAGCAAGATCAGTGCCGGGTCCTGCAGCAGCACCATGGCAAGCTCCACCAACTGCCGCTGGCCGTGCGCCAGGGTGCCGACGAGATGTGAATCAAGATCGCCGATATCCAGTCGCAGAAGAATCCGGGCGGTCGCCTTCACGAGTGCCCGGCCGCGCAGCCGGCGGCGACCGGCCAGCCAAAGCGATTCGCGCACGGTCAAACCATCGAAAACGGCCGGCACCTGCATCTTCAGCCCGACACCGGCACGGGCGATGGCGACGGTGCCGGCGCCGGCGATCTCATGG
The DNA here is from genome assembly GCA_964555535.1 of uncultured Rhodospirillaceae bacterium. Classification (GTDB taxonomy): domain Bacteria; phylum Pseudomonadota; class Alphaproteobacteria; order UBA7887; family UBA7887; genus UBA7887. Next base: position 8,645 of record CAZKTK010000007.1, on the reverse strand, counting down.
CCGGCAAAGCGGATGCTGCCGCGGTTCGGCGCGAGCTGTCCGGTGAGGCATTTGAAGAACGTGCTCTTGCCGGCACCATTGGGTCCGATCAGGCAGCGCAATTCGTTGGCGCGAAGCGTAAAGTCGAAACCGTCGAGCGCCGCAACACCGCCGAAATGCTTGTGCAGGCCCGCGACTGAGAGAAGTTCGTCGCTCATGGCCGCCTCAATAACCGGCCCGCGAGCCCGCAAATGGCAGGCCAAAGACCGCGCGGCAGCAACAGAACGAAGACTATCAGCACGGCGCCGAGCACCATGTTCGGATCGAGCCGCGATAGTGCCGGATGTACTTGTGCCAATGTCCCCAGCCAGGCCATCAGGGCCTGCACGGAGACAGCGCCGAGGATCGGCCCGAAGAGGGTGCCGAGGCCGCCGACGATGACCCAGATGATCACCTGAGCTGTAGTCGCCAGGCTGAAAAGCGCCGGGCTGATGAAGACGGAATTCGCGAATCCGACTCCGGCAACTCCGGCTATGGCACCGCCGACGGTAAACAGCAGCAGCTTGTGGCGGCGCGCGTCATAGCCGAGCAGCTCCGCGCGCTGCGGGTTCTCGCGGATGGCCACGGCAACGCGCCCGAAGCGGGAACGCAACAGCCACAGGCAAGCCAGGTAGCACAGCAGCAATGCGCCGAGCACAACGCGGAAGATCGCTTCCGGCGAGAGCATTGCAGCGGCATCGAACGGGGCATTGAGAAACGGCGTCGCCGGCATGCCGTTGAAGCCGCCCAGCCGCGCGGAGCCGATGGCATATTCGGGGCCGGAGGTGCTGTTGGCGAGCTTGAAGAGGATGAGCGAAACGGTGAGCGTCACGACGCCGAGATAGACATCGCCGAGCCGGCCATAGAACAGGAAATAGCCAAGCGTGGCGGCGAACAGCGCGGGCACGGCGATGGCGATGGGCACGGCCCAGGTGGTGTCGCCGAAATTGATTGCCGCCACCGCATAGGCATAGCCGCCAAGCCCGAAAAAGGCGGTCTGGCCGAGACAGAGAATGCCGCCAAAGCCCCAGACCAGGCCGAGACTGAGGGCGAGTGTGGCCATGGCGGCCCAGGCGGTGGCATTGATTACCGTATAGAGCTGGGCCTGGCCGGGCAGCAGCGCGATCAGGCCGAGGCCAAGGGCGACGACCGCGGCGTGCCCGAGCCAGGACCGCATCACACGCCACCGCGGAAAAAGCGTCCGCTTATGCCTTCCGGCATCAACCGCAGCAGGATGATGGCGGCCAGCAGCAAGGCCACTTCGCCGATTACGGGATTGGCGAGAAAGCTCATGGCGCTATTTATGCTGCCGAGCAGCCCCGAGGCGGCGACCGTGCCGCCGACCGCGGCTGCGCCACCGCTGATGACCGTGATGAAGGCCTTGGCGACATAGGCCGCGCCAATGGTCGGCACAACGCCCGAGAGCGGCGCCAGCAGGCCGCCGGCGAGACCGCTGAGCGCTGCGCCGAGGGTGAAGGTCATGGCATAGACGCGATCGCGGTCGCTGCCCAGCGCCTCCGCCATATCCGCGTTCTGCATGGTCGCGCGCGCCACCAGTCCCGCGCGGGTTCGCGCCAAGCCCAAATAGAGCAAGGCGACAACCACCACGGCGAAGGCAATCAGCGCCAGCTCGTAGGCCGCCATGCTGTATGCGCCGATACTTACCGCGCCGAGCGGCGCCGAGACACCTCGCGTGGTATTGCCGAATAATGTGGTCACCAGGCCGATGAGGAACAGGCTGAGGCCCCAAGTGGCGAGCAGCGTGTCGGTGCGGCGGTCATAGAGGTGGCGGATCAGGAGTCGCTCCACCACATAGCCGACGGCGCCGACCACAAGCGGTGCGACGACCAGCGCCGCAAGCCACAAGTTCAGACCCTGGTTATGGCTGAGAATAGTGGCATAGCCGCCGAGCATGAGGAACTCGCCATGGGCGAGGTTGATCACGCGCATCATGCCGAAGATCAGCGCCAGGCCGGCGCTCATCAGCACCAGCGCAGCAACCGCGCTCGCCGCCTGCAGAAAGACCGCCGCGGCCAGATCCATGGGTGAAACCTCTAGAGGTCGACGTCGATGTCGTACATCGTGGTGTCGGCGGGGTTTGCGACCAGGTCGCAAACTGCCGCCGTATCGGCCGGCGGCTGCTCGCGATAGCTCTCCAGCACCTTGAAGGCGCCGCCCTCGACCTCACCCAGATAGACATTCTGGATGGTGTGATGGGTTGGCGCATCGATGGTCACGGTGCCGCTCGGGCCAGCCATGCTGATCCCCGTCTCCAATGCCTCTATCACCGGCATGCGATCCGCCGTGCCCGCCTGTCGTACCGCCTCGGCCCACAGCAGATAGGCATCGTAGGAGCGCATGGCGAGCTCGTTGACCGCAGGCGTTTGCTCGCCATAGCGCGCGCGCAGGCGGCCCAGGAAGTCGCGATTTGCCGGCGTATCGAGCTCCTCGAAATAGCCGTAACAGGCGACGATGCCGTCGCTTTCCTCGGCCGACAGCACGCGGTGTTCGTTGCCCACGCCGAAAGTGGTCGAGGCCAGCGGGATCTCGCCTTTCATGCCGGCGGCCGCCCACTGGCGATAGAACGACATGTGGGCGCCACCGACCAGTACCGAGACCACCATGTCTGGCTTGGCTGCCTGGATCTTGCGGATGGTGGGGCCGAAATCCGTGACATCGAGGGGGAAGAAATCCGTTGCGATGGCGTCGCCGCCCGCTTCCTGGGCGAACTTGCGCACCCAGCGCGCCGTGATCTGGCCGTAATTGTAGTCCGCGGCGAGCGTATAGATGCGCTTGCCCCAGCGCTCCATGATGTGGGGCACCAGCTTGGCCACGGTCTGGGCCGGCGTGGTGCCAGTGCAGAAAATGTTGCGGTCGCAGGCGCCGCCCTCATATTGCGTGTTGTAGAAATAAAGGGTGCGATAGCGTCCGAGCAGCGGGCGAATCGCCTCGCGCGAGGCGCTGGTGATACCGCCATGGACGCTGGCGACCCGGTGCCGTGTCGCCGCCTCTGTCGCGAATTGGGTATAGAGCTGGAGGTTCGACTGGGCATCGAACAGCAGCAGCTCGACCGGCTCGCCGAGCAGGCCACCTGTAGCGTTGGTCTCTTCGACCGCAAGGCGCATGCAGTCGATCATCGGCCTGCCGTAGATATCCAGCCCGCCGGAGCCGTCGAGGATGCCGGCAACTTTCAGACCCGGCGCTTGTGCCTGAAGAATACCCGGGAATCCCAAAGCGGCAGCGCTACCTGCAGCGCCGCCGACAAACTGCCTGCGTGAGAGTGTCATGATTTCCGCTCACTGATTCGTGCGATATGCGGAACCTAATCAATCCGTGGCTGGATTCCAACCTTTTGGCGACGCTGTGCCTCGCTGCAATTCCTGATAGACTGTACCGCCGACATGACCAGCGACGTCACGCCAAGCGAACAGGGTCACGATGAACTGACCCACAACATGATCCTGCCGGTGCTCGCCATGGCGGCCATCGGGTTGGTGGTCATTGTCACGCTCATTTTCCTGGCCGCGCGCTGGCAGGATACGGGCGCAGCCGATCGCGCCATCCGGGTTGCCGCGACCCTGCTGCAGCAGGTTGGAGACGACCTTGGGCGCACCGTTGCCGACCATGCGCGGCGCGAGGAGTTGCAGCGGCATCTTGCCGAGGCACGCGATGCCGATTGGGGCGAGCGCAATGTGGCACGCCCGGTGGCCGAGACCCGCGGCTTCGATTGGACCGCGCTGGTGGAGAACGGTTTCGCGGACCTGGCCTGGCGCGATGGCGTGCGAGCCCCGCTGGCGCCGAATGCCTCGCCGACACTAACCGGCCTGATAGCGCGGGTTGCCGCCAGCGGGCACAAGGGCGAGGCGGCCATCGGCCTCTGCCGTATCGGCGATGAGATCCACATGGCCGCCGTGGCGGGGCTGCCGCAAGGCGGCGTGCTGCTCTTCACCCGCGCCATAGACGAACGCTTCCTCGATACGCTCAGCGAGACACCGGGTCTGGTCGACGCACGCCTTCTGGGCGAGGACGTGCCTGCAACGGCGGACGCCATGCCCTTGCGTGCGGCCGACGGAACCAGCCTCGGCAGTATCGCCTGGAGCCTGGAGCAACCGGGCCAGGCCGTGTTCCACAAGGCGCTCTTGATGATCCTGCTCGCAACACCGGCGATGATCGGTCTGTCCTGGGTGTTCGTGCGCCGCGCCCGAGATGCCACCTATCTGGTCATCCAACGCGAACGGGCGCTGCATCGTGAACGCGAACAGGCACAACGATATCTGACCATCGCCGCCAGCATCATCGTTGCTCTCGATCGCGGTGGCCGCATCACCTTGATCAACGACGCCGGTTGCCGAGCACTGAGACGGGGTCGCGAGAGCTTGATCGGACGCGATTGGCTGGAAGAAGCCGTGCCGCGGACCGAACACGAATGGGTACGTGCCGTGCTCGATGACGTGATGCGGGGGGCACCGGACGACGGCGAACAGGTAGAATACGAGATTGTGGGCGCCGGCCAGCAGCGGCTGATCTCCTGGCGCAACATCGCCATTCGCAATGAAGATGGCGCCGTTGACGGAATTCTGAGCTCGGGCGACGACATTACGGAGCGCCGCCGCATCGAGGCCAGAGCGCGCGAGCAGGAGGCCGAGCTCGCGCATTTCCTGCGCCTCGGCACTGTCGGCGAGATGGCGACCGGGCTTGCCCACGAGATCACGCAGCCCCTCGCCGCAATCAAGAATTTCGCCCAAGGCTGCGCCCGGCGCCTGCGCTCCGGCAATGCCAATCCGGAAGAGTTGCTGAAGGCTATCGAGCAGGTGGACCATCAGGCCACCCGCGCCGGCGATATCATTCACCGCATCCGCAGCTTCATTCGCAAGCGCGAACCCGAGCAAAAGCCGTTCGATATCAATCGCTCGGTCAGCGGTGTAACTGAAATGCTGGCGCATGACATGCAGCGCGCCGGCGTCGAAATTGCACTCGAGCTCGATGAAAGCTTGCCCCCGGCGCGGGCCGACCGCGTTCAAATCGAGCAGGTGATCGTCAACCTGGCGCGAAACGGTCTCGATTCCCTGTCCGCCGAGGATGGCGAATCCCGACGCATCAGCATCACCACGGAGCGCAACAGCAAAGGCGAATTGCTGATTTCCATACGCGACAGCGGCTGTGGGATTTCGGCGGAATCTCTGGATAAGTTGTTTGAGCCGTTTTATACGACCAAGGCAGAAGGGCTCGGCATGGGGCTGTCGATATCGCGCTCGATCATCGAAGCGCATCATGGCAGGCTTTGGGCCGAGTCAGTGCCGGGGGAGGGCAGCGTATTCCGCTTCACCCTGTCATCTGCGAATGGTGATACGGACGATACGAAAGAGCAAATAGGGGATCCGCTGCAAGCATGAGCGAACAGGAACCGATCGTATTTGTCGTCGACGATGACGAGGCCGTGCGGGAATCCTTGCAATGGCTGATCAATTCGGTCGATGTCGAGGTGCGGACATTCGCCTCGGCCAACGAGTTCCTGGATTTCGATCTGCCGGCGCGCCCGGGCTGCCTTATCGTCGATGTGCGCATGCCGGGCATGAGCGGGCTCGAGCTGCAGCGCCAGCTTTCCGACCGCGCCATCAACCTTCCGGTCATCGTGATTACCGGTCACGGCGATGTCGATATGGCGGTGCGCGCCATGAAGGCCGGCGCTTTCGATTTCATCCAGAAACCCTTCAACGACCAAGTGTTGTTGGACCGCATACAGGCCGCGCTGGACCAGCACGCACAGCAATCCGAGGAGATTGCCGAACGCCACGGCATCATGGCCCAGCTCGCGGAGCTGACCGGTCGCGAGCGCCAGGTCCTCGACGGAATCGTCGACGGTGAATCCAACAGGCACATCGCCACTCGCCTGGGACTGAGCGAAAAGACCATCGAGTTCCATCGCTCCAAGGTGATGCGCAAGATGGAAGCATCCTCGCTCGCCGACCTGACCCGCAAGGTGGTCATTGCCGGGCGCTGACATATGAGCGGATCCGCGCTGCTTTTCATTCCGGCATACAACTGCGCGCCCCAGATCCCGCGCGTGCTGGCCCAGATCGACGGCGCCGCGGCCCGCCACTTCGCCGAGATCGTGGTGGTTGACAATCGCAGCACGGATGACACGGCGGCGGCGGCCCTGGCAGCTGCCAAGGCACGCGGCGACGGCCTGGTCAAGGTGGTGCGGAACCGTGAGAATTATGGCCTCGGCGGCTCCCACAAGGCCGCCTTCGTTTACGCCCTCGAGCGTGGCCATGACCATGTTGCCGTCTTGCATGGCGACGACCAGGGCCGTCTCGCGGACCTCACGGCGCTGCTCGATGCGGGCGAGCAAGACAAATGGGACTGCCTGCTCGGCGCACGCTTTCATCGGCAATCGCGCCTGCTCGGCTATTCGCGTTTTCGCACGTTCGGCAACCGCGTGTTCAACGCCGGATTCTCGCTGTCGGCAGGCCGCCGGCTGCTCGATCTCGGCGCCGGGCTGAATTGTTACGCCACACGCCTTCTTGCCGATCGCTTCTATCTTGGCTTTGCCGACGATCTCACGTTCAATTACTGCATGATATTGGCCCACTGTCATCTGCGACACCGCTTCCACTTCTTTCCCATCAGTTGGAGCGAAAGCGACCAGATATCCAATGTCCGCCTAGTCAGCCAGGCGCGGCGGGCACTCGGGCTATTGGGGCGCTACCGGCTTTCGCCTTCGCACTTCCTGGCGTCGGATCATCGTGCGATACCGCGTGACGCCTATGTCTGGGACGAACTGGAATGAGCGAAGCCGGGCACGCCGCGCTGCCGCATAAGCTGCTGTCACTGGAAATGGCGGCCTTTGCGGCCTTCGTGCTTGCGGCGATCGTCTCGGCGGTATGGCTCGTCCTCGGAAATGAGCTGGCGCCCCTCGCCTTGGCCCGGCTCGACTTGCTGGCCGCCGCCATGGCCGCCTATGTGGCGTCCCATGTGCTGCGCTGGCTGCGGCTCTACGTGATCCTGCTCGATTTCGAGCGCTCGCTGGCCCGTGTTGCCCGGCTCTATGGCGCATTGGCTCTTGTCGGTCGCATGATTCCCTTGAAGCTCGGCGAGGGCTTTCGCTTCATGGAATTGTCGCGCACCGTCGGCAATATGCGTACCGCGCTGGTGGTGATCGCCATCGAGCGCTATTTCGACGCGCTCACCCTGCTCTGGCTGCTGCTCTACGCCTTCATATTCGATCCCCTCATCCCCGCCGACACGGCAATGTTGCTGATCGTGCTTTCCGTGGTCGCGATCCTCGGCTCTCTGGCCTATCGCGGCCTGTCCGGCTTCGCCCGTTATCTGCGTTTTCTGGCGGCGACGCGCAGCCGCAGCGAAAAGGGCGTCGCTGCGCTGCGCCTGGCCGGCTCGCTCGACCGGGTGGCCGAGGACGTGGGGGGAATCCTGCGCGGCCGCGCCGTGATCCTGGCGGTATTGAGCCTAGCGGTGTGGGCCTTCGAGGTCGCCACCATGGGGCTCGCCGTGACCGCGATGAGCGAGGGCGACGGCAGTTTTCTGGGCAGCCTCCTGCGCGGTCTCAATGCATTGCTCGTGGCAGGAGAGACGGGCAGTGCCGCGGGCGCCTATTTCGCGCTGACCTTCCTTGTTGTCCTTGCCGCCGGCTTGCCCTTGACCATCGGCTATGCCGTCGGCCGCCTGCGCGGCTTCGTGGCGGCGATGCGCATGGTGCGGAATGCGCCCGGCGTATATGTTCGAGACCAATCGTCCGTTTCCCGATCGGCAAGCGACAGATGAGTTCCATGCTGCATTTCGTCTACGACGACCGCGCTCAGGTACCGGAGCCGATCGCGGCTATTGTTGGCGAACGGTCTTTCGGCAGTATCGTCCGCAATCGCCGACCCCTGTCCGACTGGGTAATCGACTGTGCCCGCGCCGCCGGTGTGGAATCGGTGATTCGTCTGGATGGCGATCCGGCAGCCGGCGAACTGAGCCAGCGGCTGCGAGCCGGTCCCGAAAACGTCTGCTACATACATTACGCTGCCAATGCCGCCGTTGCAGACCGAGATGGCTTAATCCTGCTGCTGCGCAAGATCGGCCTTGCCGACGGCACGCTCTTTGACGCAGCCAGCGACCCGCTGATTGCCGGATTTCACAGCGCCAGCGCCTATCAAAACTTCCTGGATATCGCTGCGGGCGGTCGTATCGCCACCAGCCAGGATTTCGATCCGGGCGCACAGCTGGTGCTTCCCGACGACGCAGTCGTGGACCTGCGCGATATCGCCACATTTCTCACATTCCTTTCGGGCGGTTTCGAGACGCGGCACTTCAACCGCGTCCGCGCAGCCGGCCTCACGGTGGTGAAACAGTCGCGCGATGTCGCGCAGATCGAGGCAGAATTCCGCTTCGCCGACATGTTGCCCGGAACCATGCGACGCTGGTTCGTACAGCCGTATAGTTTCCAGAGCGATGGCGAGGCCGCGTCCTACGAGATGGAACGGCTTCGGGTTGCGGACATGGCGATTATCTGGATCCATGGCGCCATCGATCTCGCGGGTTTCGAGGCGTTTCTCGACCAGGTCTTTCATTTTCTCGATCATCGCGAAAGCAAGGCTGTTTCTGCGGAGGCAGCCACCGCCTTG
>CAZKTK010000006.1:0-25891 GCA_964555535.1 uncultured Rhodospirillaceae bacterium | reverse complement strand
AAGCATCAACGAGGCCTATACCTATCTGCTCAATGCTGCCGGTGCATAACCGGCACTCCGAATACACCAAGTAGGACGGACCGAAGTATGGCCACCACTCAGGCCGCCACCGAGGCGGCGCAAGACGCGGACCGAATGCCCGATACCGAAGTGTCGGTGCGCGAGACTTTCGGCATCGACACCGACATGACCGTGCCGGGCTTTTCCCAGCCTGACGAGCACGTGCCGGACTTTGACGAGGCGTATCAGTTCGATCCCGAGACCACGCTCGCGATCCTGGCCGGCTTCGGCCACAATCGCCGGGTCATCATCCAGGGCTATCACGGTACGGGCAAATCGACCCATATCGAGCAGGTCGCGGCACGGCTGAACTGGCCGACGGTGCGCGTCAATCTCGACAGCCATATCAGCCGTATCGACCTTGTCGGCAAGGACGCCATCGTGCTGCGCGACGGTCATCAGATCACGGAGTTCCGCGAGGGCATCCTGCCATGGGCCTTGCAGTCGCCGACGGCGCTGGTGTTTGACGAGTACGATGCCGGCCGCCCGGACGTGATGTTCGTCATCCAGCGTGTGCTGGAGGTCGAGGGCAAGCTGACCCTGCTGGACCAGAACCGGGTCATCCGGCCCCATCCGGCGTTCCGCCTGTTTGCGACGGCCAACACGGTCGGACTCGGCGATACCACCGGGCTCTATCACGGCACTCAGCAGATCAACCAGGGTCAGATGGACCGCTGGAACATCGTCGCCACCCTCAACTATCTGCCGCGCGAGCAGGAGTCGGGGATCGTTGCCGCCAAGGTGCCGGGCTTCGACAACGAGGAAGGGCGAAAGCGCCTGGAGGCCATGGTCGAGCTTGCCAACCTCACGCGAACGGGCTTCATCAATGGCGATATCTCCACGGTGATGTCGCCGCGCACCGTGATCACCTGGGCGGAGAATGCCGAGATCTTCAACGACTTCGCCTTCGGCTTCCGCGTCACCTTCCTCAACAAGTGCGACGAGAGCGAACGCCCCGTGGTTGCCGAATATTATCAGCGCTGCATGGGCGAGGAGCTCAAGGAGAGCGCCGTCAATCTGTTGGTAGCCTAAGAGACATGTCGGCCTCAGGCGAGCGCAGGTCCGAGGCGTTCAAACGCGCAGTGGCAAGCACCGCGCGGGCCATTGCCGTGGATGGCGAGCTGGAAGTCAGCTTCGGCGCCAATGCCGCGCGGCTCGACGGTGAGCGCGCCATGCTCAGGGCACCCTCGCGCGAACTGACGACGGATGAGATCGGTGAACTGAGGGGCGAGGCCGATGCCTTGGCGCTGCGCAAGCGCCATCATGACGCCGCCGTGCACAATTCCAGGCGCCCGCCGGGCCAGGTGGCGCAGGCCATTTACGATGCCCTGGAACAGGCGCGGTGCGAGGCGCTGGGGGCACGCAGCATGCAGGGCGTGGCCGACAATCTCGATGCCGCCGTGGCCAGCCGCTGCGAGAACCTGCGCCTCGACCAGATCGTGCACAAGGACGATGCGCCGATCCACGAGGTGATCACGCTGCTCGCGCGCGAAAAGCTCATGGGCAGCGCGCCGCCGGAAAGTGCAGAGCGTGTCTGCGACCTTTGGCGACCCTGGCTGGAAGAAAAGGCGGCGGACGACTTCGACGCCCTTGCAGGCGAATTGCGCGATCAGGCGGGCTATGCCAAGCAGATGCGCAAGCTGATTGCCCATCTCGAATTCGCCGATGAGGCCGAGAACGAGCCATCCGCCATGGAAGGCGATCCTGGCGACGACGATGCCGAGGATGAGGATTCCGAGGCGCAGGGCGAAGGCGAGGGCTCGGATCAGCCCGTGGAGATGGAAGGCTCGACGGGCGAGGACTCTGACGATTCCGATGCCGACGATGTGGCCGAGGTCGAGGTCGAGGGTGTCGACGACGCCAGCATGGACGGTGACGACGAGGCGCCCGCAGAAGGCGAGCCCTGGCGCCCGCCCTATGATCAGTCCAACCGCCGCCTGCCGCCCTACCACGCCTATGACGAAGAGTTCGATGAGGTGGTCGAGGCTGGCGAATTGTGCGAGCCCGACGAGCTGACGCGCCTGCGCGGCCATCTCGACCAGCAGCTGTCCAGCATGCAGGGCGTCATCACGCGGCTTGCCAATCGCCTGCAGCGGCGCCTGATGGCGAAACAGCTGCGCTCCTGGGAGTTCGATCTCGACGAAGGAATTTTGGACACCGCACGGCTCGCCCGCGTGGTCACCAGCCCGACCTATCCGCTGTCATACAAGCAGGAGAAGGAGACCACCTTCCGCGACACGGTGGTGACGCTGCTGATCGACAATTCCGGCTCCATGCGCGGGCGCCCCATATCCGTGGCGGCGATGAGTGCCGATATCCTGGCGCGCACGCTGGAACGCTGCGCGGTCAAGGTGGAGATCCTCGGTTTCACCACCCGGGCCTGGAAGGGCGGGCGTGCACGAGAAAAGTGGCTGGCAGAAGGTAAGCCGTCTAACCCGGGGCGGCTGAACGAGTTGCGTCACATCGTCTACAAGGCCGCGGATACGCCGTGGCGCCGCGCGCGCAAGAATCTCGGCCTCATGCTGCGCGAGGGCCTGCTCAAGGAAAACATCGACGGCGAGGCGCTCCTCTGGGCCCATCAGCGCTTGTTGGCGCGCACCGAGCAGCGCCGCATCATGATGGTGATCTCCGACGGTGCGCCGGTCGACGATTCCACATTGTCGGTCAATGCCGGCAACTATCTCGATCGGCATCTGCGCGAGGTCATCCAGTGGATCGAGACGGCCTCGCCGGTGGAACTGCTGGCGATCGGCATCGGCCACGACGTCACCCGCTATTATCGCCGGGCCGTCACCATCGTCGATGCCGAGCAGCTGGGCGGTGCCATGACCGACAAACTCGCAGAGCTGTTCGATGAGGAACCGGGCGCGCTCCAGGCGGCCTTCCACAGTGTGGCGTAGCGCGGCGCTGCTTCTGTCGCTGTTGGCGCTGCCCGCGCTCGCCGAGCCCATCGAGGTTCGCTCGCAGAAAATCCCCCTGACACAGGGCGTGCAGGATGCCCCCCGGCTCGATGCGCTCGCCTATCGCGGCGGCCTCGAGCTGACATCGCCGGATCGACGTTTCGGCGGCCTCTCCGGCCTGGTGGTGTCGGCTGACGGTGCGCGCCTGCTCGCCATCAGCGATACCGGGCTGTGGCTCGAGGCGACCCTGACATACGACGACGACGGCAACCTGTCCGGCCTGAGCGGTGCGGAGATCACGCCGCTGCGGGCGGACAGCGGGGCGGTGCTGAGCGGCAAGCGGGATGCCGACGCCGAAGGGCTGGTTGCGCTTAGCGACGGCGGCTATCTGGTCTCTTTCGAGCGCCGCCACCGGGTGCTGCACTATGGCGCGCCGGGGGCCAATGGTGCACCCGTATGGATGCCCGACGCGTTGGCGTCCGTGGATGGCAATGGCGGCCTCGAGGCCTTGGCGATGCTGGGCGACGGGCACCTCTTGGCGCTCTGTGAGGACGAGTTCGTCAGCGACGGCAGGCTGGGCGGATGGCTCGTGGATGGCGAGACCGCCGAGGCCGTGACCTGGCCCGGCGACGGCTATTTCAAACCCACAGCCGCCAGCGTTCTGCCGGACGGCCGCGTGCTGGTGTTGGAGCGCGGCTACACTGCCATCGCCGGCCCCAAGGGGCGGCTGATGTTGATCGATGATGTGGACGATAGCGCACTAAGCGGCCGCGAGATCGCCCGCTTCCAGCCCCCCATCCAGGTCGACAACTACGAAGGCCTCGCGAGCCTGGAGATGGCCGGCGAGACGCGGCTGTTCATCGTGTCGGACGACAACTTCAACCCCCTCCAACGGACCTTGTTGCTGAGCTTTGCGCTCACCGATCAATTGCCGCCGTGCGATTGCGACAGGCGACGCGGCGGGGCGCGGTAGGGCGGCTCATCCTTGCGATCACCGTTGTCGAGGCCCTCGCCAAATCACTCTCAGATTTCACCTTCGCGTTTGAGCATGCTCAGCGCCGCGGCGAAGGCATCGAGGGTTTTCGCCATGTCGTCGCCATCATGCGCGGCCGATGTCGTGCCGCCCGGCCAGCCATTGAGGTCCACGCCGTGGACAAGCATTGCCAGGCGCAGTTTGTGGACCAGCCCGGGCTGGCGGGCCTTCAGCTCCTCGTAGCCGCAGGCCAGCGGATCGAACGTCGCCGGTGTGACCTCACGCTTGCCCGCGTTGGTGAAGATGTGGACGCCAGAGAAGGTGCCGTAGGCGGCCCAAGGCACACCCTCTCGCGCCAGCACCTCGTTGAGACCGGCGCGAAGGGTTTCGGCGAACGCGTTCGCTTTTGCAATCGCCTCGCCCCGGGCGATGATCTCAAGTGTCGCCAATCCTGCTGCCGCCGCAAGCGGGTTGGCATTGTGCGTGCCTTGATGCTGGACCTTTTCGCGGCCGGCATCGCGGCTTCGTTCGAAGTCCAGCAAGTCAAAGATATCGCTGCGCCCGACCACGGCACCGCCCGGGAGGCCGCCGGCGACAATCTTGGCCAGCGTGGTCACGTCGGGGGTGACGCCGTAGTGGGCCTGGGCGCCACCGGGCGAGACCCTGAAGCCGGTCACCACTTCGTCGAAGATCAGGATCGTGCCGTGCCGACTCGTGAGTTCGCGCGCTCTCTCCAGAAACCCCTCCGGCAGCGGGACTTGGCCGAAGGTCGCGCCGGTCGGCTCCAGGATGACTGCGGCAACATCGCCATCGCCCAACGCAGCTTCGAGTGCATCAATATCGCCGGGCGGCAATACGGTGCTGTGCTCGGCCACGCCCGGCAAGACGCCCGCGCTTGGCGAGCCGTCGAAATGTGAGTTGTAGCCGGACGTCACGTGGTCCTGCCAGCCGTGGAAGTGTCCGGCAAAATGGATGATCCGCTGCCTGCCGGTATGGGCCCGGGATAAGCGAAGCGCGAGCAGCGTGGCCTCGGTGCCCGAAGAGGTGAAGCGCACCTTCTCCGCGCAGGGAACCAGATCGCAAACCGCCTGCGCCCAACGAACCTCGGTTTCATGGCCGGCGCCAAAATGGCTGCCGTTGACGACTGCCGCCTGCACGGCGGCGGTCACCTCAGGGTGGTTGTGGCCGAGGATCAGGGCACCGTGACCACCGAAGTAATCCACGTAGCAGTTTCCGTCGGCATCCCATTTGCGCCCATCCTGAGCCCGCGAAACGTAGATCCCGTAAGGCCGCAGGTGTCGCGAGTCGTGAGTTATGCCGCTGGGAAACAATCCCTCTGCCTCGCCCGCGATTTGCGCCGAGGTCTTGGTCTTGGCCCGGTAGGCGGAAACGATTTCGGAGTTAGTCAGATGAGCCTGTGTCATGGCGGCCCTCTAAGCCGCCGCCTGCCATTGCGGCATATGCCGCACCAGCGCGCGGTAGGGCAGCAGCAGGATCGCGGCCATGGCAAGCTTGGCGGCGTAGTCGCCGACCGCCCAGGTGACCCAGGGCAAGCCCGTGGCGGCGAAAGCAAGGCCGAAGAAGAGCATCGTGTCGACGGCCGAGGCGATGAGCGAGGAGGCGAGCGGCGCGCGCCACCATTCCAACCGTCGCATGCGGTTGAAGATCATCACGTCGAGCAGCTGCGCCACCAGGAACGCCGAGCCCGAGGCGATGGCGATGCGTGGCGTGCTGGCCGCGATCGACAGCACCACGCCAAGCAGGAAACCGGCCAGAATCACCTGGCGTGCACGGCCCGGGCCAAAGGCCCGATTCGACAGATCCGTGACCAGAAAGGCGAAAGGATAGGTAAAGGCGCCCCAGGTCAGCCAGTCGTTTATGGGGAACTGGACGGCGACATTGGAAGCGACGACGACGGCGATCATCGCCGCCACGGGCAGCGCCAATTGCCGCCAGATGGGCATTATTCGGCTTGCGCAGCCGCCTTGGCGATGCGGCTCTTGAGCCGGCGGGCGAAGGGCGTGAGTTCGTTGGCCCGTGCCTTGGCCAGATAGGCATCCAGCCCGCCGCGATGCTCCACCGTACGCAAGGTGGCGGCGGCAACGCGCATGCGCACCGTCTGCCCCAAAGCGTCGCTGTACAGCGAGCACGGCTGCAGGTTGACCTGATAATGGCGCGGATTACGATTATGCGCGTGAGACACGTGCATGCCGCGCAAAGCGCCGGTCCCAGACAATTGACAGCGTCGGGCCATCGTCAACCCCTACAAATGTGATACCTGAGTGCCGGCAAAGCGCCGGAGAGCGCCGTTTCTATGCTACCGTCGCCGCTGCCGTCAAGGGGGCGCGGCACGAAGGGGATGCAAGACGGGGATGAATGATCGCCTGAGACTCTACAGCGGCCTGGTGCTGATGCTCTATGTGGTCGGGCATCTGGCCAATCACGCGCTGGGCCTGATTTCGCTGGAGGCGATGAACGCTGGCCTGGTTTACACGGTGGCGCCCTGGCAGACCTTGGTCGGCACGGTGCTGCTCGCCGGCTCGGCGCTGGTGCATATCGTGACCGCCCTGTGGTCGCTCTATGAGCGCCAGACGCTGCGTCTGCCCCGCTGGCAGCTTTGGCAGACTATTCTCGGCCTGCTGGTGCCGCTGATGCTGTCCGGGCACATCTTCGGCACGCGCATGCTGGAGGAATTCCGCGCGACGGAGGTCGACTACACGACCGAGATCGCTGTGCTCTGGGTGGTGCGTCCGGATTTCGGCGCCATGCAGGCGCTGACCCTCGTCATTGTTTGGCTGCATGCCTGGCTCGGGCTGAATGCCTGGCTACGTCTCAAGCCGTGGTACGCGCCCCGGCAGGGCTGGGTGCGGGCTCTTGCCCTGCTACTGCCGGCCTTGGCGCTGTCCGGCTATGTCGCCGCCGGCATGCAGGCGCGGCGCCTTGCGAGAGACGAAGCCTGGCTTGGCGAGATCTTCGCGGCGGCCGACGGCTCGCCTGACGATTTGCCCTGGGTCATCGACAACATGACCGTGGCGATGCTGGTCTTCCTCGGCATCTATCTTCTGGTATTTGGTGCGCGCTGGATGCGCACTGTCGCGCGCTCCCGCTCCAATCATCCCAGGCTCTACTACAAGGACCACCGGGAGCTAGAGATGCCGCCGGGAACGACGGTGCTTGAGACCCTGCGCGCCGCCGGCATTGCGCATGCGGCTGTTTGCGGCGGCAAGGGGCGCTGTTCGACCTGCCGCGTGCATGTCGATCGCGGCGGCGATTGGCTGCCGACGCCCGGCGCGGACGAGGCCAGGGTGCTGGAGCGCATCTCGGCGCCGGCGTCGGTACGGCTGGCCTGCCAGCTGCGCCCTGACCATGACCTCGCCGTCTCGCCGCTCTTGCCGCCAACAGCGACCGCCGCCGATGCCTGGCAGCGCGGTGGCGGCAGGCGCAGCGAAGAGCAGCCGGTGGCCGTGTTGTTCGCCGACCTGCGCGGCTTCACGCGTTTTTCCGAATCGCGCCTGCCATTCGACGTGGTTTTCGTGCTCAATCGCTATCGCGCCAGCATGGCGGAGGCCATCGAGGAGGCCGGCGGCCAGGTCAACGAGTTCGTCGGCGACGGCATCATGGCGCTGTTCGGCCTCGATGGCGACGCCGAGAGCGGCTGCCGCGATGCGGTACGCGCCGCGCGCCTGATGGGCGAGCGCCTCGACCGGCTCAACGACATGCTGGGCGCGGAACTGGCCGAACCGCTCCGCATCGGTATCGGCATCCATGCCGGCGCCGCCATTGTCGGCGAGATGGGCTATGACAAGCTGCTCGGCATTACCGTCGTCGGCGATGTCGTGAATACGGCGAGCCGGCTCGAAGGCATGACCAAGGATTTCAAGGCCCGGCTCGTGGTTTCGGAGGACGCCGCGCGCCTCGCCGGGCTGGACGGCGATGCGGCGCCGCGTCACGAGGTCGAGGTTCGCGGCCGCGAGGCACTCATGACGGTGCGCGTTTTCGACCCGATCGGAGGGCAGGCGTGAGCATAGAAAAGTCGAACGCACCGGAGGCGTTCACGGCCTTCGAGCGGGAGGGCTGGGGGCGCTCGATAGCCGGCTATGAGACCACGCTTGCGTCCGTCACGCGGCAAAGCGTGGAGGCGACCCTGGACGCGGCCGGCGTGGCTGCCGGCATGCGCGTGCTCGATGTCTGCACTGGGCGGGGCATGCTGGCTGCCGGCGCAATGGCGCGGGGTGGTGAGGCCGTGGGGCTCGATTTTTCCGACGAGGTCGTGGCGTGTGCCCAGGCGGCCGTACCGGATGCGGAATTCCATTGTGGCAATGCCCAGGAATTGCCATTCCCTGACGCGGCATTCGATGCGGTCGTTTGCGGCTACGGCATCATTCACCTGCCCGACCCCGAGGCTGCCTTGCGGGAGATGCATCGCGTCTTGCGGCCGGGAGGAAGGGCTGCTGTCAGCGTCTGGGAAAGTGCGTCGCCGAAAAACGCCTTCGGTATGATCTACGCTGCCATCGCGGCGCACGGCACCAGCGATGTGGCTCTGCCCCATGGACCGGATTTCTTCCAGTTCTCAGGCGATGGCGCGCTCGCCGCTGCGCTCTCCGAGACCGGCTTCTCGGATACGCGCGTGCAATTGTTGGCGTTGCGCTGGCAATTGGGTTCGGCGGATGAAATTCTCGCGGCGGTGCACAGCAGCACGGTGCGCGCTCGTGCTTTGCTGGCGGCGCAAAGTGCCGAGGCAGTGGAAGCAATCAAGGCCTATCTCGACGCGGCGATCGCCGACATGGTAAGCTTGGACGGGGGCTATGCGGTGCCATCGCCCGCTATCCTCGGCAGCGGGGCTAAGCTATGAGCGGAGTCATCGAGATGCGGGCCGAAGGGGTTCACAAGGCCTTCGGTGAGCATAAAGTTTTGCAAGGCATCGACCTGGAGATTGCCAGCGGCGAGGTGCTGGCGATCGTCGGCGAATCCGGCTGCGGCAAGTCCGTGCTGCTCAATACCATGCTCGGGCTGCTCACCCTCGACGCCGGGCGCATTCTGGTCGCCGATCATGACCAGGACGGCACGCCGCTGGTCGATCTGGCGGCGCTCAGCGAGCGCGGGCTCGACAACATCCATTTCCACTGGGGCGTAGTTTTCCAGCGCAATGCGCTGTTCTCGAGCAGCGTTTTCGAGAACATTGCCCTCTGGCTGCGTGAGGTGAGGGACCTTGAGGATGCCGAGATCCTGCCTATTGCGCGTGCGGCCCTGGAGTCGGTGGCGCTGCCGTCCGACGATGCCTTTCTGGAATCGCAGGTGGGCGGCCTGTCGGGAGGCATGGCCAAGCGCCTGGCGGTGGCCCGCGCGCTCGCCATGGAGCCGATGGTGATCTTCTATGACGAGCCGACCACCGGCCTCGATCCGACCAGCGCGTCACATATCCAGGATCTCATCCAGGCGGCGCACGGCGCTACGGCAGCTGGCCGGCAGATGCGCACCAGCATCATCGTTACCCACGACAAGGATCTGCTGAGCCGGCTCGAGCCGCGCGTGGTGCTGCTGCACGAGGGGCGGGTGGCCTTCGACGGTCCCTTCACGGAATTCCACGAATCGCGCGCGCCGATCGTGCGGCCCTATTTCGACCTCATGCCCATGCTGCACCAGCGCACGTCATATCTTTAGGTTCCCGGCCATTTATCAACGGTGACAGTTACCTAATACCACTTCGTTTCTTGTTGTATTACAGCGTGTTAAAGGAACTCTCCCAGGCAACGGGCGTGGTTCCTGCGTGTTAATGCCTTGATAAATAAAAAGAATATTCTAAGTAATAGGTAACTGTCACCGATTACTCGCGGTGTTCGGCCTGTGCCAGGGCGAGAGCGGTGCTGCGAGCCGCGGTGAGAATGGAATCGGACAACGTCTCATCGCCGACGGCACGGGACAACATGAGGGCGCCGATGCACTGCGTGGCGATTGCCGTGGCACGCTCTTCCCTGTCCGGCAAGTCGGCCGGCAAGCGCTCGGCGATGGCGGCTTGGAAATGCGCCACGGTGCCGGTGTAGGCCTCGCGTGCCGGCCCTTCCGCGCGCGGCATTTCCGTGGCCAGAGCGGCCATCGGGCAGCCGTCTGCGATAGCCTCGCGATGTCCGGGATCGAGGTAGGCGGTGGTGACATCGGCAACCGTGCTGCCGGGGGCCAGTGCGGCTTGTGCATTGGCCGGCGGCGGCGATTCCGCCACGGCAACTGCAAACAGCGCCTTCTTGCTCGGAAAATGGAGGTAGAAGCCGCCGCGGGTCAGGCCGGCATCGGCCATGACACGGTCGATGCTGACCCCCTCATAACCGTGGGCCTTGAACAGCCGTGCGGCGCTCTCGACGACCCGCGCACGGGTGCGGTCGCGATGTTCCGGTGGGTAGGAGATGGCGGCCTCCAAGCGCTGATCACAATGTTTTATGTTGATTATCATATTTTTCATATGATGGTCATCATAAATTAAATATCCGCAAAGGGAGGACCCCATGGCCGATCTGGTGATCTACGGCAACCCATTGTCCAATTACGTGCGTTCGGCCCGCATGGCCTGCGCCGAAAAGGGCGTGGCCCACACATTGCAGACGGAGGGACACGACAATATCGCCGCCCTGCGTTCGCCCGAGCATCGGGCGCTGCACCCGTTTGCGCGCATGCCTGCGATGCGCCATGGCGAGCGCACCTTGTACGAGGCACAGGCGATCATGCCCTACGTGGACGAAGCTTTCGACGGGCCGGCGCTACAGCCTTCCGAGCCCTATGAGCGCGCGCTCATGACACAGTGGATGAGCGCCACCAACGACTACATCAATGCCGCCTTCCGCGTCGGCATCGTGATCAACTACGTCTTCCCGAGCGGCGAGGGCGGCAAGCCCGACACGGCGGCCATCGAGGCGGCGGCCAAGGCGGCGGGCCGGCAGGCGCCGATCATCGACGCCGCATTGGGCGAGCGCGCATTTCTTGCCGGCGATGCCGTGTCGCTGGCGGATTTGCTGCTGCTGCCGATCATGCTCGGTGCCTGGCGCTTCCCCGACGGCCGTGCGGTGCTGGAGCTCTGCGCGAATATTGGTCGCTGGTACCAAGCCATGGCAGGCCGCGACAGCATGGCCGCGACCGATCCTGAGAAAGTCGCCGCGTAGGGCTCTAGATCGCCTGATCGTCCTCGGCCAGCAGGCCCTGGAGGGAACCGAGTTCGCCGCGCAGTTGGCGGCGGTGGAATATTTTCGCCGCCGCTTCCTGCGGCAACTCGGTGTGCTGGATCAAGTTCTTCTCCACCAGCAGGCCGATCAGATCCTCGATCACGCGCACCAGCTCGAAATCGCTGGCGGTCAGCGATTCCCGCGCATCCCGGCCGGTCTGGTCATGGCCCAGCAAGGTCATGAGTTCGGGCGCGCCCGCAGGCAGAAACTCCTCGGCGCCTTCGCGCTGCTCGGCATAGGCGGCAGACACCCGGCCTGCCTCGTCGCGGCTCACATAGGGCATGCGACGCCTCTCCTTGTCTTAAAGGGTCTTCTCAAGAGTAGGTCGGGAACGCCGGCCGGCAATCCCCCTCGCGTGACCGCTATCACAGTTGCTATTATTCGGCGATGGTCAAGCTCGATAAAATCTATACCCGCGGCGGTGACGCTGGCGAGACCTCGTTGGGCGAGGGCAGCCGTGTGCGCAAGGGTAGCCTGCGGGTCGAAGCCTATGGCACTGTCGACGAGGCCAACGCCGTGATCGGCCTGGCGCGCCTCGATACCGACGCCGAGGCCGACGCCATGTTGGCGCGCATCCAGAACGATCTGTTCGACCTTGGGGCCGATCTTTGTGTTCCTCCCGGCGCCGAGCGTCGATCGGCGCTGCGGGTCGGTGACGCCCAGGTTGCGCGTCTCGAAGACGAGATCGATGCGCTCAACGAGCGCCTGGCACCGCTCACATCATTCATTTTGCCGGGCGGCAGCGCCACCGCCGCACATCTGCATCTGGCGCGCACGGTTGTGCGGCGGGCCGAGCGGCTGGTGTGCAGCCTGGCGGACGAGGAGGCCGTGTCGGCCAACAGCATCGCCTATCTCAACCGCCTATCCGACCATCTCTTCGTGCTCGCCCGTGCGTGCAACGATAACGGCGCTGCCGACGTGCTTTGGCAGCCGGGCGAGAACACCTGAGTGAGGGCCTAGACCATGACGATTTCCCCTATCCGCTTCGCGATCCTGATCGCAATTGTCGCTGCCCTGTTGGGTGGCGAGATCGGTGCCTTGCGGGCCGAGACGCAGGCTCGTTCCGGCGACGTGACAGAAGGGAAGCGCACCTTCTCCGTTCATTGCTCCCACTGCCACGGCCCCTTCGGGCACGGCCTGTTCGGGCCAAGTCTGGTGGATCTCGAGACCCTGAACGGCAATACCTTCGAGGATATCTTGCGCGTGATCGCTGACGGCGTGCCCGGCACGGCGATGCGGTCGTGGTCGAATTTCAATGACGAGCGTCTGAACGCCGTCGCGACGTTCGTCTTCAGCCTCTATGGCACTATGGTGGAGGACACACCGGCGACGGAGTGACGGCGGGGTCGGATCGACATGCGCGATGCAGAAACGCCTGGTTGAGATCTTACTCATCGTCCTCTTTCTGGGGGCAGTCGCGGCACTGACGTACCAGGGGCTCGGGCAAATCGAGCGCGAGACCCGGCGTTCATCCGGTGCCGCGTTGCACACGGTTCTGCTCACGGTGGAAGAGGCTTTGCACCTTTGGACGGGCAACCGCATCAGGGATGCCCAAACGATCTCCGCCCATCCTGCCGTCGTGGCATCGACAGAGGAACTCTTGAGGCTTTCCGGTCGACGTGATGCCCTGCTGGCGTCGGGTGCCCTGCGACTTGCTCGCGAGTTCATCGAACAGCCGGTTCGTTTCCAGGGCTATCCGGGTTTTCTCGTCATCGGCCCGGATTTCAATACGTTGGTCTCGATGTGGGATGACGACATCGGCGCGGGCAATCTGATCGCGGAGCGAAAACCGGACACCTTGTCGCATGTCTTTGCAGGGAGGTCCGTCATCATTCCTGCCGTCATCGCGGAACCGGCGCTAGGTGATGCGTTGGACAGAAGCGCCGTCGTGACGCCGGCCATGTACGTCGCCACCCCGATCGTGAACGACGCCGGCGACGTGATCGCTGCTCTGGCGATAGAGCTCGATCCGGTCGGGGATTTCAGCAGAGTGACCGGCCTTGGGCGCATCGGTGTTTCCGGCGAGACCTATGCCTTCGATGCCGACGGCTTTCTCTTGTCCGAGAGCCGGTTCGACCACCAGCTGCGCGATATCGGCATGATCCGGGATACCCAGCAATCTGTGATGGTTGTCCGCATCGTCGATCCCGGCTGGAATATGGTCGAAGGCGGGCAGGCGCCCCCCCCAGCCGCCGGGAGAGCGTCCGCTGACCGTGATGGCGGAGAGCGCCACCGCAGGCGAGGGCGGTCAGAATACGGAGGGCTACCGAGACTATCGCGGCGTGACGGTATTCGGAGCCTGGCTGTGGAGTGCGGATCTGGGCCTCGGGCTGACAACGGAGATCGATGCGCAGGAAGCGCTTCAGCCGTACATTTTCGCCCGCAACGTGGTCGTCACGGGCACCGCGGCGGCGACCGTGTTTTCGCTTCTTCTCGTGATGTATCTGGTGTTCGTGCGCTCGAAGGCTGTTGCCGACCTGACCGCCGCCGGCCTGGTTCTGGAGGCCCGCGTGAACGAGCGAACGGACGACCTGATGCGCATCAACGAGAGCCTCGAGGAGCAGATTGCGGAGCGCGTTCGCGCCGAGGAGTACCTCAAGCTTGCTCAGGAGAAGCTCACCGAGACCAATCGGCAATTGGCGGAGACCGCCGTCAAGGATGGCTTGACCGGCATCGCCAACCGCAGGGCATTCGACAGTCATCTGCAATCGGAATGGAACCGCTGTTTGCGCAGTGGCGCCCCGCTCTCGATGATCCTGTTCGACATCGATTTTTTCAAACCCTACAACGATACCTACGGCCATGTCGCAGGGGATAGCTGCCTGAGGGAGATTGGCGAGCTGTTGTCTGGCGGGGCTTACGCCAGCCGCCCGGGCGACCTCTTGGCGCGCTACGGTGGCGAGGAGTTCGCGCTTGTTCTCAGCGGCACCGATGAGGACGTTGCGACCGGCATCGCCGAGCGTATCCGCAGCAATGTCGCGGCGCTGGAAATCGATCACGCGACCACGGAGGTGGAAGGGCAGAGCGTCGTGACTGCCAGCTTTGGCGTGGCGTGTATTCGGCCGCGACCCGTCGTGGCGCCGGAAGCGCTCATCGAAGCCGCGGACAGCAGTCTTTATGCCGCCAAATCACAAGGAAGAAACAGGGTTGTTGCCAACAAAAACAACGAGTTAACGGATAATTCTTAATATTTTGATGAATTAGGGCTTGAGCCGCCCGAGCTGGTCCGGGTCGTAGCCGGCTTCGATGACCAGCCCATCCGGATCGAGGATCTGCAAGGTGCGCTTGGAGACGATCAGCAGGCCCGCCTCGCGCAGCTCCCGCAGGGTCCGGTTGACATGCACCGAGGTCAGCCCCAGGGCGTCGCCGATATGCTCCTGGGTCAGGGGCAGGGGGATTTCCGCACCGAGCGGCTGGGTGTCGCGCAGGCGCACCCGGTAATAGAGTTCCAGCAGGAACAGCGCCACGCGCTCGCGCGCCGAGCGCCGGCCGATGCTGGTCAGCAACTCCTCCAACCGTCCCTCGTCGCGGGTGACGGTCCAGATCAGCCGTGTGGCGAGTTCCGGATGCTCGCTGATCATCGCCTTGGCGGATTCCTGCGGGAAGACGCAAAACCGGCAATCGGTCAGGGTTTGCGCGGCATTCTCGGACGGGGCGCCAAGTTCGGCCTGGAAGCCGATGAAATCGCCCGGCAGCAGGACACGCGTGATCTGGCGGCGGCCGTCTTCGAGCAGGCGGTAGTGGAAGGCCCAGCCTTCCAACAGGGTAAACAGCTCCACGACCGGCTCGCCCTGGCGAATGAAGTCGGTACCGGCCGGAATCGTCCGATCGCCGCTCTTGTAGAGATCCATGATCGGCAGGTCCGCTTCTTCAAGCGGCTCGCAAATGGCCAGATCCCGCACCGGACAGGCGGCGCAGGGGCTGTCCATCAGTAATTTGCTGATCACTGCCGTCAGCTTGGCGGTCATGGTCCTGGCGTCCCCCAATCTCCAACGATCCCGCACGTTGCGGCTCTCGATCTCAGAAGCGGCAGGTTAATCTAAATCAAGGAAGCGGGATAGACCAGCCAGCAAAATACGTGGCACGTGGGGTTCTGTTAGTTGTCGATAGGGCCTTGCAGGTGGCTGGAGCTCCATGTCTGACACCATAGCGTTGATCATTTCTGCTGACGCCGAGGATGCACCCTTATCTCCTTTCTTTGCCATGGCGCCGTGGCTGATGCTGGTGCCGGCACGGGAGGAGCCGCCCGTCATTCAACGCATAGAGCGGCTCGAGGCGGGCAGTCTGACCGACCTTATTACAGGGTTGATGCCGCGACAGGTGATCTGTGGTCACATTCCGCCGGATGCTGCCGAGAAGTTGCTGGATAAGGGGATCGACGTTCGCGTCGGGCCATGTTCGGTACCTGCGATCAGCCTCATCTCCCGCGCCCACGTGCTGCCCCACCCCGCCGTTCCGCCCGAGATAGAGAGCTGACGGAGGCCTCACGGCGCTCGCCTACCAGTCCTTGCCGTCCTCGCCTTCTGGCATGCGCAAACGGCTCCATTGTTGATGCAGGCCCTGGGCGCCGCGGGCGCGGCCACGGATATCCTGCACCATGGCAGCGGCCTCGTCGGGCGAGAGCTCACGGCTCGATTCCCCGTGTTCGGTTTCGCCGCGCGTCTCCATGTCGGTATTGCCGCGCGGGCCTTGCAGGGCTTGGCCGCCTTCCGGGCGCATCCGAACATCGACCTCCGCGTTGTCGATACCGGGGCTGCGCTCGGGCGCGGTTTCCTCGAACACCTGGCCCATGCGCGGCGAATAGTCGGTCTGGCGGCTGCGCGGCACACTCTCCTCCTGCGCCATCTTCTGTTCGAACCGCGCCATCAGGCGCTGGGCCAGGCCGAGATTGTAGAGCGCGTCCCCATAGTCGGGATCGAGCGCCAGGCTGCCCTGGTAGAAAGCGATGGCCTCGCGCAGGGGCGCCATGGCGGTGCGGTAGTTTTGCGATTGATGCACGGCGGTGCCATGCTTGACGCGGCCGAGATTGTATTTGACGCGGCTGCCGAGGAAGCTGTCTTCCGTGCGCAGCGCTAGCGAATAAAGCTCCTCCGCACGTTCGTACAAACCGAGCCGGTAAGCGACGTTGCCGCGATTGTAGTGAATTTCCGCAAGGTCCGGCAGCGTGGCACTGGCATTCTGATAGAGCGCGTCGGCGCCCTCGTAGTCTCCCGCCTCATAGGCCGCGTTGCCCTCGGCGACGGTCTCATAGCCGGGATCGTCGCAGGCGACGAGGCCGACCGCGAGGGCCAGGACGGCGATATGTCCGGTGCGCAGCATCGCTCTATACCCTCTGGCGCGCGCGTTCGCGTATGAGGGCTTCCAGGCCGAGCAGCAGCAATGCCAGGAGTACGAACCAGTGATATTGCGCGGCAAGGAACTCGCCGGTTCCCTCGGCCACCTGCCGGCGCGGCTTGGGCGCGATCTCGTTGCAGTAGACGAGGCCGAGCGGGCTTGCATCCGTGACCGCAAGTTCCAGGCGCCCACCGGTCAGGCTGGAAAGCTCGGCCAGCAGTGCCGGGCGCGTGCGGGTCTGCACCGCCTCACCGCCATGGCTATGAATGACAATGTCGCCCTCGGCGCCGGGCACGGGAATGGCCACCGCGGCGGTGTCCTCGCCGATGGCGACCGAGTACAGGGTGAAACCTTCCTGCGCCAGCTCTCTCGCGGCCTCGAACGCCGCACCGCGATGATCCTCGCCGTCACTGAGCAGAATTAGGTCCGTATAGGCGGGCTCCAAATTGCCGAAGCGCGCCAGGCTTTGCCGCAAGGCGCCGCCGATATCGGTGCCCTTGAGGCGCGCGCTGGTCGGCCCGGCGTCGCCAAGCCTGTCCAGAAACAGCCCGTAATCAAGGGTTAGGGGCGACTGCAGGCTGGCCCGCCCGGCAAAAGCGACCAGCCCGAGGCGGTGCCCGCCTTCCTCGCGAAAGGTCTCGATGAGATCGCGCACCATGGCCTTGGCGCGCTCAAGGCGGTTGGGTGCCACGTCTTCGGCCAGCATGCTGAGGGAAACGTCGAGCACGACGATGATATCGCGTCCGAAGCGTGGCGCTTCTTCCGGCTTCAGGCCCCAGCGCGGTTGCATCAGCGCCATCACCATGAGCCCGACTGCAAGGATCAGGCAGCCCGCCTTGGCACGCCGCCGCCACCGGCCCGCCTGCGCCACCAGGTCGGGAATCAGCCCGGATGCGAGAAAGCGCTGCACCGCCTGCTGCCGTCGCTGCGAGCCGTAGCGATAAAGCCAGGCGAGAGCGGGCACCAGGACCAGAAGAAGCGCCAGGGTCGGTACTGCGAAATCTACCATGCGGCCCTCACGGAACGGCCCGCATGCGGGTATTGGCCAGGACCATTTCCGCAAGCAAGAGGGCCAGGGCCAGGGCGAGCGGGATGGGGAAAAGGTCGACATATTTTTGGTACTGCTCGGCGACGTGCTCCGACTTCTCGAGCTGGCCGATCTCCGCATAGATCGATTTCAGGCCCTCGGCATCGGTGGCGCGGAAATAGAGCCCGCCGGTCAACTCGGCGATCTCGTTGAGGGTGCGATCGTCGATGTAGACCTGGCTCGGGCGCAGTTCCGTGCGGCCGTCACGATAGCGCACCGGAATGATCGCGGTGCCTTCTGTGCCGGTGCCGATGGTGTAGATCTTTATGCCGAGCGCTTTGGCGATACGCGCCGCTTCCAGCGGCTCGGTATCGCCGGAATTGCTATAGCCGTCCGTCATGAGGATCATCACGCGGCTGGTCTCGGCCGACTTCATCAGCCGCTCGACACCAAGCACGATCGCTTCGCCGATCGATGTGCCGTCTTCCGCCGGCAGGCTGGCGATCGTGAGCTGATCGAGCAACGCGACAACCGCTTCGTGATCCAGCGTTAGCGGGCTCAGGGAATCCGCGTAGCGGGCGAAGGAGACCAGGCTGACCAGATCGCCTTCGCGCCCGGCCTCGCCGTCATCTTCGCCCACCAGGAATGAGCGAATGGTTGCCTTGACCACATCCAAGCGGTTGCTCTGCTTATTGTCCAGGACAAGGTCGACCGCGCTCATGCTGGAGGAGACGTCGACCACCATGGCGATGGCGATGCCCTTGACGTAGACCTTTGTCAGTTCCAGCCCGAACTGCGGGCGCGCCACGGCGAGAATGCAAAAGACGGCGCCAAGCACGCGCAGTGCCGGCAGCAGATTGTGCCGTTGCGCCGGCGCCAGGGATGCCAGGCCGCGCACATCGGAAAATTTGATTGCCGCGGGTCTCGGCCGGCCACGACGCCAGAGCCACCACAGCGGGACAGCGAGAAGCAGCAAGAGCAGGGCTTCCGGATTGGCCAGTATCATGACGTTTCCAATGTGGCGCCGTTCGGCGCAAAGCTGCCGCTGCTGGCGCTTTTGGTAATGAAGCCTTCGGCGGATTCGAGGGATTCCGTCATTGCCGCCGGCGTCGAGATGAGGCCGGCGAACTTGGCCAGGTCGCACCGGGCCAACAGGCCCCCGACCAGGCCGCTGTGTTCGTCGCCAAGGGCTTCGATTTGGGGTGCCGCGGCAAGAAACTCTTCCGTCGTCTGGGTCAGGGCACGGGCGTTGAAGCGCCAGACCACATAGGCGCGGAGAATGCGTGACAGGCGCAGGTGAAACTCGTGCGACCGTTCGCCCTCGATGAGCCCGTGCTTGCGAATTTGTGCCAGCGCCGCAAGCGCCACGGCATGGGCCGGTTCCGCCGGCGGTGGCGCGACTGCGCGCCTGCGCCATCGGCGAATCAGTGCGGCCAGTCCAAGACCCAATCCGGCAACAGCCGCCGCAGCAGCTGCCAGCCACCACAAGGGCAGGGGCGGCGGCGCGGCCTCGGCGGTCGGTGCGATGGTGCGGGGCGATTTCAGATTGTCGCCGGTGGCCAGGGCCGGCGTGACGGTGACCGTGAGAGGCGAGCTGGTGATTTCGGTGGGGCTGCCATCGCCGTTTGCCGTGGCGAAGACCACGAAGGCCGGTATGGCATGCAGGCCGATCTCACGCGGCTTTAGGCGATAATTGCGCTGCCAGAGTGCGCCACCCTCTATCGGCACTTCCGCTGCGGTCTCGGCCTGATAGACGAGGTCGAACGCGCCGACCGCATCGCGGACGGGAGCAAACTCGATCGTCGTGCCGCTCGGGGCCGTGACGGTCAACGTCAAATTGACCTGCTGCTCCAGCGGCACGATGTGGCGATCCGCCTCCAGGACCGCGGACACGCCCTTGTTCTGTGCGTAAGCACCGGCTATGGCGAGCAAAGTGATCAGCGTCGCTGCGGATATGTGCCGAAGCGCCGTCACTAGCGGCCATCCCGCAAACGTTTTTCCCGTTGACGGAAGAATTGCATCAAGGGTTTGTCGTAGGGCTCGTCGGTCAGCACGTCGATCGAGTCCAGCCCCAGCGAGCGGAACAGGCGCTGTCGGTAGGTGTCGCGATCGCGGCGCATTTCGGCGTATCGTTCGCGCACCTTGGCGTCGCGCGTGTCGAGCGTGACCCATTCGCCCGTCTCGAGGTCTTCCAGCGTCACGAGACCCGCATCCGGCAGGCTGTATTCGCGGCGGTCGCTGATACAGATGGGAATCAGATCGTGGCGTTGGGAGGCGAGCCCCAAGGCCTTCTCGTAACCCTCGTCGAGAAAATCCGAGATGACGAATGCCACAGACCGCTGGCGCGTGATCCGCTGCAGGGTCTGCAAGGCCAGGGTGGCATCGGTGCCGCGTCCGGTGGGCGCCGAGGTGAGCAATTCGCGAATGACATGCAGAACCCGATTCTTGCCGCGCCCGGCGGGAACAAGCCGCTCGACACGGTCGCTGAACAGAATCAGGCCCACCTTGTCGTTGTTGGTGATGGCGCTCATGGCGAGAACCGCGCAAATCTCGACGGCGACCTCGGCCTTGATCCGGGCGACGCTGCCGAAGCGACCCGAGGCGCTGAGATCCACCAGCAGCATGACGGTAAGCTCGCGTTCCTCGACCTGGCGCTTGACGTAAGGCTGGCCGCGGCGGGCGGTGGCATTCCAATCGATATCGCGGACATCGTCGCCGGGGACGTATTCCCGAACTTCGGCGAACTCCATGCCGCGACCCTTGAATACGCTGTGATAGCCGCCCGCGAATATGCTCTCCACCGAGCGGCGGGTCCGGATCTGAATCTGGCGCACCTGCTGGAATATCTCGGGCGGAATCATGCGTTGGATCACTTTCAGGGCAAGGGGGCCAAGCGGCCCGCCACCGCTATACCCGAGCGCAGGGGGCTTCGCACGACATTTTGAACTTGAGGCGTGCGCCGGGTATGAGACCATGCTCAGAGCGCGGGATGCGAAGGAGATGGCGATGGCGCCGGTGTGGAAACTCACCGCGATGACAGGTGTGGTTGTAACGGGCTCTTTGGCCCTGAACGGCGCAGCTCAAGCGGTGGACAGGGCCGCAGTGACGGTGATCAACGATCGCGAGTTCTTTCTCAGTGTGGAGCTGAGGGACAAGGTCTGTGGCGGCGACGTGCTGCTGCGCGACCAGCTCGATCCCGGCGAGATGCGCGAGATCGAGATTTGCGTCAACAGCGATGGTGTGGGCGCGCTTGCGGTCACCTATGGCAGTGGCTGCTCGCAGGTCAAGCGCACGGAAATGAATGCGGTCGAGCCTGGCTCCAGCCTGACGTTCTGAGTGCGATCCGGTTGACCTGAGCGGCCTTGCGCCGTAATGACAGGCTCGTTCGCACGCGAGTTCGTCTTGGAAGGGAACTGCAAAATGAAGAAGACATCCGTTGGGCTTGCCCTCGCCCTGTTGATCGCCGCCGGTTCGGTTCAGGCCGACGGCTGCACGCCCGGTCCGGAAGGCAATCGCTGCAAGGCCGAGAACGGCGATCCGGCCGCGATGTATCTGGTCGGCCGCGAGGCCTATGACGAGGCGCGCAACAGCGGTGATTTCAGCGAGGCATACATGTGGGCGACCCGGGCCCGAAATGCAGGTTTCCTCGGCGGCAAGATGCTGTTCAAGATGATCCACCTGCAGGCGGGCCAGGGCGCGCACCACGACAACGTCGAGGCGCATGGCTGGATTTCGACCGCGATCGCGGATGGCGCGGACTACCTCGTCCCGTGGAAGCGGCGGCTGGAAGCCATCATGACCCGCGAGCAGCTGGCCGAAGCACGCCGCATCGAGGCAGATCAGGCCGCACAAGAGCAGTAAGTCGAGATCGACTCACCGTTACTCTGCAGCAGCGGCCTTCTTTGCCTCTTCCAAGGCAGCCCATTCTTCCGGTGTGATCTGGTTGCCGTCATCATCGAAATAGACACCCTTGATGTGCTTGATGATGTAATCGGCGACACCGCTGATCTCACGCTTTGACATGGTGCTCTTGAACTCGGGCATGCCGCGCAGGCGGATGCCTTCCGTGATGATGAAGACGAGCCCTTCATGATCAAGCGCGGTCGAACGCAAGTCGGCCGCAAAGCCGCCATAAGCCGGGCCGCCGCGGCCATCCTGCTTGTGGCAACGTGCGCACTTGTTGGGAAATTCATCGAATACGATCGGCGGTGGACCTGAGCGCCGTGGCTGATCCTGGGCCGTTGCCGTTGACACTGACAGCATCGTGAAGGCGGCAACGCCGACAACAGCGGCTGCAGCCAGCCGGCTGAAATTCCCTACGCTCGTGAGAGACTCGTGCATTCTTTTCAGTTCCGTTTCTGGGTCGTGTCAGTCGTATGTGAGACGCTTCGCCGACGAGGCTTGTTGTGGAATTGTCGGGAAAAAAGCATGAGCCGGCGCCGAAGCGCCGGCTCACACCATACCGCGTATTCTACAGCGAGAACACGTAGAGGACGTTGCTCGGTACAGCAGCCTTCAACTCGGGGGTCGAGTCGGTGAACCACTGCGGCCATGCACCGCCGAGGCCGACTTCGATGGCAATATACTGCTTGCCGTCGGCTTCGTAGGACATGGGCGGAGCATTGATCGACGAACCGGTCTCGAAGCGCCACAGCTCCTCGAGGGTGGTGTCGTCAAGCGCGACCACCGCACCGTCGGCGGTGCCGGTGAAGACTAGGCCGCCAGCCGTGGCGAGAATACCGCCAAGCATCGGGAACTCGGTCTCCCACTTGCGAACCACGACGCCGGTGGAGACGTCGATCGCCGTCACGGAACCGGTGATGCGGCCCGAGCGCGGGTCGTCAAAGGTGAAGTACGGGGCGCCGCCCAGGAACCACTGACGGGTCGAGGGGTCGAAGTTCGGGGGCGAAACCGCCGCAAACGCCTTGTTGCAGCTCTCGATCACCGGAATGTAGTAGAGACCGGTGTGCGGGCTGTAGGCGGTCGGGGGCCAGTTCTTGCCGCCGGTGTGAGCGGGGCAGGAAATGCCTTCGATCTCACTGCGGGCGCCAACCTCAACGAGGTCGCCACGATGCGCGGCGGTACCTTCGTTGTAGGACTGCACGTCCGAGTTCGGATCGTAGGAGGCCGGCCGGCCGTTCTCGTCGAGACCATCCGTCCAGTTCAGCTTCTTGACGAACTGGGTGCCCCAAACGAACTCGCCATTCGAGCGGTCAAGCGCGTACGCGAAACCGTTACGATTGGCGTGCAGGGTGGAGCGAACGAACTGACCATTGATCACCGTATCGACGAAGGTGTTCTCAGCGATCGAGTCATAATCGTACGGATCGTTCGGCGTATGCTGGAAGCCCCAGAGGAACTTACCGGTGGTGGCATTCACAGCGATGGTGCTGTCGGTCCACAGGTTGTCGCCAGGGCGATACGCATTATCCCAGTCAGGACCAGGATTCGCGGTACCCCAAACGATGATGTCGAGCTCAGGATCGTAGGAGCCCGTCACCCAGGTCGAGCCGCCGCCGGTCTTCCAGGCGCCGTAATCGTCCTTCCAGGAATCATGGCCCGGCTCGCCCGGCCCAGGAATGGTGTGGGTACGCCAGACTTCCTCGCCGGTGTTGACGTCGAGAGCGGCAATCCAGCCACGCACGCCGAACTCGGCGCCGGCCATGCCGGTAACCACGGTGTCGCGAACGACCAGCGGTGCGCCGGTGATGGTCTCGGCAATGCCGGGATCCGCCACCTGGCTTTCCCAGACGAGGCTGCCGTCGGTCTTGTTCAGGGCGCGAATGCGACCGTCGACGACCGGCGAGATGACGATATTGCCGTGAAGCGCCACGCCGCGATTGTTGATACCGCAGCAAAGCACGCTCGGGCCCCAGTCCTTATCCGCTTCCGGATCGGACTTCCAAACCGTAACCGGTTTGCCACCGCGAACATCGAGCTTGGTGACGACGCCCCAGCCCGTGGTCAGGTACAGAAAGCCGTCTTCAGCGAGCGGCGTACCTTCCAGGCCGGAGAACGGGAAGACGACCGGATCCGTGCCGCCGCCCTGGGCTGAGCCCATGGCATAGGTAAACGCGACCTTGAGGTCTCCAACGTTGTCCCGATTGATCTCTCGTAGACCCGAGAACCGATGGGCTTCGTAGTTTCCGTGATGGTTGATCCAGTTTTCTGGCTCAGCCTCACTGTTGACCAGGCGCTCGTGGGTAATATTGCCGGCCATCGCCGTAGCAGCAAACATGGCTGCGCCGACAACACCAGCGATGGTTCCCACCGCACTGGCATTCATTTTTTCGGACATTAACTCCCTCCCTGATTAATCATATCCGCCGTCCATCCCGAGAAGCAGGTGTAAATGAACGGCGAGCCCCAGACCGCATTGCCTGAACAGTGTCCGGGCCCCGCAAATCCGACAGCGCGCCCATCTTCCCTTGTCGCCAGCCCGTAGTCAAGCGACTGCCCGGCGCGTAATCGAGTGTCTTTTGCTCGCGCGCCGACTAATGCTAGATTGCCGACAACGTCCGCGTCGCCCGGCGCGTGTCTTAAGCAAATCAATGGAGTTATGCGGCCATGACGCAACTTTTTCGCAATTTCGTGACGGTGCTGATGCTGACGGGGGTCGGCCTGTTCGGCGGAAACAGCGCGGCCTTGGCCGCTGCCGGTTCGCCGCCGCATGGCCCCATCGACGCGGTTGAGACCGGCGCGAATCTGAAATTTGCCTGTGGCCAGGGCGTCGACGGCTTCGATCAGGTGGTCGGTGAGGAAATGCTGCGCGCCATGCTGATCGTCCAATGCCGTGCCGTGGTGGGCACGATCGTCGAACTCGTGGGGGCCGGGGAATATGCCATCGGCGATGCGCCGATCTGGCAATGCGTCGAGAATCGCGAAGACCACGAGGCCCTGACGGCCGCCTTTGTCAAATGGGTCGGGCGGCGCCCGGCACTGCTGCGCAAGCCTGCGGCCGTCGCGTTCGTGGAAGCGATCGAAATGAGTGAGAAGTGCCGCAACTGACGACGGTCTTCGGCGCCGATTAGGCTTATCCGCAAGGCGCCGTGGGGAGAGTGACGCGGGGAATGCCTGGATACAAGTTGGACAGGATTCAAGTCCTGTGCTGCGACGAGAACCAGCACATGCTGAACCTGATCGCCGAAATCTTGCGCGGACTCGGCATTCGCCAGATCACCCTGGTGCGTGACAGTGCAACCGCGTTGCCTTGATGGCATCGAACAGTGCCGTGTCGGCTTCCGGCGACCAGAAGGCACCGCCCTCGCTGTCGAGCACCGACAGGCCCCTGAGCGGCAGCAGGAACGCCACGCCGCCTTTTGCCGCATTGGCCTTCTCGGCGAAGATCGTGCCGATGCGCGCGTTCTCCTCGGGCGTGGTGCGCATCAGCGTTACCGTGGGCTTGGATTCGTAGAAGCTGCGCCCGGCATAGCGTTCGGGCACCGTGTCGGGCGGCCCGAAATTCACCATGTCCACACAACCCGGCACAATGAGGTGTGCAATGCCGGCGCGGCCCGGCGCCGAAAGACGATCGGGCCCGGCGTTGAAAGCACCGCCGCACAGCTCGTCAGCCCATTCGGTGGTGGTGATGTCGAGCACGCCTGCGACATAACCCTGGTCGACCATGTGTTCCATGGTCCGCCCCCCCGGTGCCGCTGCCGTGGAAGACCAGGACTTCGTAGCCTTCGGCCGCGAGCATGTCGCGGCAGCGGGTGACGCAAGGCGTGGTCTGGCCGAACATGGAGGCGGCGATGATCGGCTTGCTGCTGGTGGCGGCTGCATATTCGGTCTCGACCATGCCGCAGACGGCACCGGCCGCCGCGCTGTAGATCGTCTCGCTGATGCGGTTGACGCCGGCGACATCGACCACCGAGGGGATCATGGTGATGTCCGACAGTCCGACGTACGGCGAGGTGTTGCCCGAGGCGACGGTGGAAACCAGCACTTTCGGTAAGCCAATGGGCAGGGCGCGCATGGCGGGCGCGATGACGCTGGCGCCGCCGGAGCCGCCAAGGCCGAGCACCGCGTCGAAGCGGCCTTCGCCATGGAGCTTGATGGTGGTGGCTTCGGCGCCGCGGCTCATCACCTTCATGGCCTCGCCGCGGTCCTGCGCCCGGCGCAGCGCCGCCAGGTCGCCGCCGCCTGCCGCCGCTACTGCGGTGGCCGGGATGTCCACGGGGAACATGTCGGTCTCACCCAGCACGCCCGTATCGAGCGTCAGCACATTGTGGCCACGGTCCAGGATGCGCTCGCGCACAAAGGCGTAGTCTTCAGCCTTTGTGTCGAACGAGCCGATAAGCAAAACGATCATGGTCTAAACCTTGGCGGCGATGGCCTCCACTTCGCAGAGATAGGGCGGCAGGGTCAAGCCGCTGACGAACAAGAGGGT